>JAFGFW010000163.1 GCA_016930875.1 Deltaproteobacteria bacterium
AAGTACAAAGTCGTGATCAAGACGGAGGATTTCGAACTTCGCGATTATCCGGCTCATGTTGTGGCGGAGACCGTGGTAGATGGAACGCTGGAGGACGCAGGGGATAAAGCTTTCAGTAGGCTTTTTGGCTACATATCTGGTAAGAACCGATCACGGGACAAGCTCGCAATGACGGCTCCGGTGTCCCAGAAACCCGCGTCAGAGAAGATAGCAATGACGGCACCGGTGGGACAGCAACGTGCGGAAGGAGGCTGGGTGGTTTCCTTCACGATGCCCATTTCATACACACTGAAAGCCCTGCCGATCCCGGAGGACCCAGAGGTGAAACTGCGTCAGGTACCGGCCCGGCGTATGGCATCCGTGCAGTACTCCGGCACATGGAGTGAAAGCCGCTACCTTCGATACAGACAGGAACTGGAGTTGTGGATTGAGAAGAATGGGCTCCGAATCCAGGGCGAACCGGTATGGGCACGTTACAATTCACCCTTTACGCCATGGTTCCTGCGGCGTAATGAGATTCTGATTCCAGTGGATGGTCATGAAAAGCGATAGAATGGTTCGATCGGCTGCGGAAATGCCGAACAATCGGCTGGTACGGACGGCATTCATCCCGATCATTATCCTATGACCACCGAGCCTAAGCAAGGCTGAGAAATGCTTCAATGCAGTATTGAATCATGAGTATTGCATTGAATAGCGCCATCTAACATAAAACGATCGTCCACCCCTGTGATGCAACTCTATGGCGTGTTCGGCAGTGAAGAAAACAGCATGAAAGAACAATGGAAAGGTTTTTGTCGCTTTCCGAACGGGCTCCATCCAGTCCGGTTGGTGGCGTTCGGGTATTTATCATACATCTTCATAGGGTAGCTATTCATTTTGTTACCCTTCAGCACGCTAAATGGTAATGTGTCGGCGTTGGACACTCTATTTACATCTACATCGGCCGTGTCCACAACCGGACTTGTGACGGCAAGCACCGGAAACGATTTCGCCATGTTTAGACAGATTCTGATTTTTGCCCTGATCCAGCTTGGCGGACTTGGCTATATGACCTTTGGCTCATTTGTCGTCCTCTCCAGAAGCGCCACCCTTTCCGAAAGAAGGCAGCATATCGGCAAGACGGTATTCATCATACTACAGGAGTTCAAGATAGATAAATTTATCCGAAGCGTTATCGTTTTTACATTGCTGACCGAAGCGATAGGAGCCATCGCGCTTTATATTGCATTCATCAAAGCCGGTATAAGTAATCCGCTTTGGACTTCTATCTTCCACAGCGTATCCGCATTTTGCACGGCAGAGTTCAGTCTCTACGGCGACAGCTTTGATGCATTGCGAAGCGAATTGTCACTCGCACTACATCGCGTGTTGATTCCTTGCCTCGCCAATGATCGATTTTCAGTTTCTCGTTCGTCAGGATCGCCAACAAATCAACGGAAACCTGCTTAATACGCTTACTGTCCTCGGCGCTGAGAGCTGGCTTTTTAATAACCTTTTATGCATTCCTTCCCATCCAGTATGTCGACATTATCAGAGCACATTGAAGAGATGACGAGCCAGCATGTTCAATGTGACTCACTTCAATGAACCATCCCCACCAATCCAAATCACAATTCCCCCACCATCACCTTTTTGAGAAGTTTCAATCCGTAAATTACCGATCCTTGCCCACTTTAAATGCCTGGGCGATGACCGGCCCCAAACGATGATATTTCTGAACGGCAGGTGAGAATACCAGTGGGTTGATTTTTTCAGGGTCCGGTTTTCCATCCGTAAGGCAGCTCTCTGTGACGTGGGTCTCAAGAATCTCCCCCACAATCAGGGTGTGAGAACCGATGTCGAGCGACTGGATCAATTTACACTCCAGATTGACGGGGCATTCCTCGATGAGCGGTACGGTCTGCAACTCCCCAAAATAGACCTTGAATATACTTGATTTGTCTCTCTTAGCGCCGGAGTAAATTCCACAGTAGTCGACATCCTTGACAAGATCTGCTGAAGGGACATTGATTGAAAAGGCCCCGTTCTGTTTGATTCCTACCAGTGTGTGCCGTGCCGTGTTGACAGCTACTGAGATTGCAGGGGGTTTCAAACAGGCGATGGAGCACCAGGCTGCAGTCATAAAATTTGCTTTTCCCTCCACGACAGCACCCACTAGGACCGCCGGCATGGGATAGAGCAATGTCTGGGGACCGAGTTTTTTCTTCGACATGGAAAACCCTCCTTGTTTTATTATCACCAAGCGTCATCCTATACCGTGGTGACTTCGCTTTACCGGTTTCTCAGGTCGGCCATTCTCAGATTCCACGCTTGATTGCAGAACCTGGTGGGATACGCTGGTCACTCTCAGTTCGATTCTCCAGTCAACCAAAAGCCCCCGTATCCATCCCGGGCTGAATGGATCCTTTGATCTTGTTGGATGAGATGATAGGCAACTCTCATTTTCATTCCCGCATTATACGGAAACTTGCCTTATGAATCAAGGCACGCACCAATTCGTGACTACACGTCTTCCTGTGCTGCCGGCGGCCTGCAGATCCCAAGTTTTCGGGTTTCGCTTTGGCTCAACTATGCGTACTGTATTATTGACCTTTGAATCGGGGTCAGAGGAGCGTGATTACCCGCACTAGTCACAACTTTGGTAGAACAATAATTCGATCCCTGTTTTGCCCAAATGTTCTCTATGCGAATTTTGGTGACATCCCAAGGGAGGAGGGAAACCTCACCTTCTCATCCGATGCAGCAAGCAGCGACCAAGGAAGTATAGAAGGAGCATTGGGCCGGTGCCCAGCAGATACCAGCCTAGGGAGATACCACGGACCAGAACAAATATCTCCGGGCGCTGTGGATCGTACCAGCATGGATAGGCGTGCCCTCTTTCGTATTGGGCCAGCTCCCGTAACGCACATATTTATCAAAAGGAGACAGCATCATTGTCGGTCGTGAGGATCCTGCAGTGATTATCTCGCGGTTTTCCACAAAGTATCGCACAGCAACCATGGGTTCATTATAAACCGTAGTGGAGCTTAGTCGGCCTGGACCTGGAGGCCTGCCGACGGAACTCCTCTCGTACAGGACAACCCTCTTGTCTAGAACAGTGCAGGTGACCTCTTCATAGACAAAGAACCTCCGGAAATCCTCCAAAGCTATGAAACAAACCAGGGGCAGGATTCCCAGGCTGAAAACAGTGGATTTCCGTCTCGTTCTGGAGCCAGCGGCTGTCCACTTGCCATTCCGTGCCCTTCGCGCGCCAGACCAAATGTGATTGTGAGGTGCTGGTTTCGATGGGACTGATGGTGCAGCAGATTTTTCTCTACCAAAGATTAACATGACTAGTTGCCTCTGACTAAATCGAATTCATGAAAACAATCCCTGCAAAAGTAATCAGGATCATTCCCTGTAATGGTGCATCCACCAAATTTGACAAGTCCTTTTCCGACTTCCTTCCATGCCTCCTCTGATGGGTAGCCGTAAGCTATTGGGATCACATTTTCTGATCCGCATTCGGGGCATTTCATGGTTTTTGTGCCTCTCGCATAAAGATCCTCTCTCATCCTGACAGATGGACCTGAAACGGCTTTGAAAAAGATATCCATTTCTGCGGAGCCTTCGATAGAACCACAGGGCACAACCAGTCAAAAAAAGCCTCATGACCATGGAAATGGGCATGGGTCCTGTTCGAGGAAGGAGGCCAAAACAGTCTGGAATCAGGCTCCATGCCTAGCAAATGGTCCCCGTCTCCCGGAGGATTTCCCCCACCCTTTTTAGAAAGCGACTCCAGTCGGTATCGATTCGGAGTAGCCTCCTCCTTTCAAGGCTGGACATATCCTCGCACCTCCTTCATGTTTCTCGCAACATCATATACAAACGAGGGTAACACTTTAGCCCTTTGAAAAATTGGAAAGGAAATCATGCACCCTTTCTTACGTTCCGAAGCTCCCGGACTGGTCTTTTTTGCGATTTAACCATGGGGGAGTTCTGCCCCCT
>JAFGFW010000164.1 GCA_016930875.1 Deltaproteobacteria bacterium
ACATTCGATGCCTGTCGAGAGCCTCAAGGTCGAGCGATTGGACGTTCGATGTTCGATGTTCATTTTTTTGTAACCGTGAACGGTTACTTTCTTTTGCCTCCGACCTCAAGCGTAGCGGTCCTCCAACAGACCGTGGCGACCCAAGACGACGGCATTGAACGAACGATTTCAAAGCTCCAATTGTGACAGTTCAGAGTATGCCCTCATGCCTCATGAAGTATTGCTCAAGGGCAATTCCACGCTAAAGGTGGCGCCACCCTGGCCGTTGTTTTTGGCAAAGATATGGCCGTTATGTCGACGGACAATCTCATAGGAGATATAAAGTCCCAGACCGGTCCCTTTTCCTACCTCCTTGGTCGTGAAAAAAGGCTTGAATATATCCTTCATGACCCCTGCGGGGATTCCTGGGCCGTTGTCTTCACACTCAAAGACAACAATGCCTCTTGGCTCATCGAGCCTGGTCCTTAAGACAATTCGCCCAGGGCCGCTGCTCACGACCTGTATAGCATTGGTCAAGATGTTAAGGCATACCTGCCCCAGGTTGGCAAAGTTGCCTTGGATTTCAGGCAGATTATCAGCATAGGCCTCGATAATTTCAATGCCAGCGCCCTTGTACTGGTTGTGAAGGACCCTTAGGGCGTTCCCGGTCACATCATTGAGCATGACGGGTTCAGAGTATTCCTGGGTCTGACGGGATATTCCAAGCAGGCTTGCAACAATATCTTTGGCGCGTTTCAGTTCCTTGAGGCTGAATTTCAGATCGTCAACCAACTCCTCCTTTTCTTCTGCGCTATCCTGTGACCCAACAATCTGTTGAGCAGGCGTTTCTTCTATAGTCTCAACGGCTGTTTGAACGAGACTGGAGACGCTTGTAAGGGGGTTGTTCAACTCGTGCGCAACTCCTGCCACAAGGGCCCCTACAGCAGCCAGGCTTTCGGATCTGATGAGAAGATCCTGAGTCTTTTCCTTTTCTTCCAGCGCCCTTTTTAGTTCTTGAGTTCGTTCTTCCACTATGCTTTCAAGGTTAACGTTAAGATTTTCAATGAGTTCATATGCCTTGGCATTCTCGATGGCAATAGCACATTGGTTTGCCAGGGTGCGAAGGAGTTCAAAGTCTTGTGCTGTGAAAAGATCTCCTGACTTCTTGTCACCCAAGACAAGCAGTCCATTTATGTTTCCTTTGAAGACCAAAGGTATGACCACAGCGCCGGCCAGGCTGTTGAAATCTTTCTTCAAGGCAGACGGATTATCACTAGAGCCCAACCATTCTTCGAGATTGTAACGGGTTACCTCCATCTTCCGATCACCCATCTCCCTGATAAGGGGACTCGACGCCCTTATTGATAGGGCCTCGTTTGATAGGCAGCCCATCTGACTGCAGATGACAAACTTCTGCCCCGCATCGTCCTTGAGCATAACATAGGCCCAATCAAGACACATGGCATCAGTGAGCGTCCTGAGGGTTTTGTCCATGATTTCGTCAAACTTCAGCATGGAGGCCATGGCATCACTCAATGCCATCAGGGTTTTTTGATAATCGTATTTACCTTTGAAGAGCAGGTTATCGATTACAACTTGCACCCGTTTCTTAAGGGGCTCAAAGACAAAAACGATGATAACAAAAAACAAGAATAGAAAAAGAAAAGACCATCTTTGGCCCATCCCCTCAAATACCTGATTGAACAAAATGATCATCAGGGCATAAGCCCCGGTGAGCAAACCTGTAAGCAGGGAGTAAATAAGACCCTTTTGAACCACGAAGCCGATGTCGAGCAAATCGTGCTTCAATACAGCAAAACCCAAGAGAGTGATGGGAATGAAGGTAAAGTTTCCCGCCGGATAAGAACTGATCCCGATCAAGGGCAAAAGGTCGAAATGGGCCATGATGGCGGCGCCCCCCAGAGCGGAGATTATATATTTTGTTTTGTTTCTTCGATCCGGGTCTTTTTCTCGCTTTAAGCTGCGAAAGAGGAGATAGATACAATAGATAGTCGTTGTGGTGCTGGCGACTCCAAACACATATATCAAGGGTCCTCCCAAGGCATAATACCCGAAATAATATCTATGGACCCCTGACAGGTAGTAGTTCCCTTGAGAAAGGAGGCTCAGACACCCGCTAAAGGCGTAGGCTATGCCAATTAACCATTTGTGCCTGGTTATTCCCAGGAAACAATAGGTAAAGTGCAGGTAAACAGGAACGAAAAAGACAACAAACACGTGATCTATGCGGCTGATGCGTAAGGCCAGATCAGGATCAGTCACTACTGAGGCCAGGGCCTTGTCGAGACTCAAGAGTCCCCCCAGCAAACAGATAGCCGCAAGAAGCAGATTGACTTTCCGGCCCTTTCCCTTGACCAGGGCCAGGCTTGCCAAAGCAAACAAGGTCAAAAAACTGACAAAGGGTGGCGCCACCCACCAATTCAACTCAATCGGCATACTGCTCACTGCAGCCCTCCACTCTGTGTTTTGCCACTGATTGTATCCAGCAGGACATCATTGACTCAATGTTGATGATTATAGCGCAGAAGAATTCCGGTCAAGACAAAACAGCTTCGAATCAGCTCAGGCTCGCGAAACAGATAGGTTCATGTTTTCAAAAGCCTAACCCCTGTACAAATTAACATTGACGATAGTGGATTTTAGATAGAATATAAAAATTTTGATCCGTATCAACGGGAAAACGGTCAACCTAACACATACAGTAACTTAAAAGATGTCTGCTGATAAGATTATTGTACGCGGCGCGCGCCAGCACAACCTCAAGAATATCGATGTGGATATCCCCCGGAATCGACTTGTGGTCATAACGGGCCTTTCGGGTTCCGGCAAGTCGACACTCGCCTTTGACACGCTTTATGCAGAGGGACAGCGTCGATACGTTGAATCGCTTTCTGTTTATGCACGCCAGTTCCTGGAGCGCATGGACAAGCCGGATGTAGACACCATCGAAGGCCTCTCGCCAGCCATTGCCATCGAACAAAAATCGACTACCAAGAACCCAAGATCCACAGTGGGAACCGTAACCGAGATCCATGATTATCTCCGGGTTCTCTTTGCCCGCAGCGGCAAGCCACACTGTCATCAATGCGGACGGCCTATCACGACTCAGACTGTCCAGCAGATGGTGGACCAAGTCATGGCCCTTAAGCCGGGGACCAGGGTTGTCATCCTGTCTCCAGTCGTCTCCGGCAAAGAGGGAACCCATCAAAGGCTGTTTCAAAGACTTAGAAGGGACGGGTTTGCCCGCGTCCGGGTAGATGGCGAGACCTTTGACCTTGGAGAAGCCATCTCGCTGGACAAGAGCACAAAGCACATAGTGGATGTAGTGGTGGACCGCTTGGTCGTAAAGGACACTATCCGTAATCGTCTGGCCGACTCCATTGAACTTGCCATAGGGCTTTCAGAAGGCCTTGTCACAGTAGATGTTTTCGGCGCAGACCCGTTTGTTTTTAGCGAAAAGGCCTCCTGCCTGGTTTGCGGCATCAGCTACCCCACGTTTTTGCCGGCAAACTTTTCCTTCAACAGCCCCCTGGGGGCCTGCCCGACGTGCAATGGGCTCGGCTCTATGATGGTCTTTGATCCTGACATGATTGTCCCAAACCCGCAACTCTCCTTGAGGCAAGGCTGCATCGCCCCGTGGGAAAACCGGCATTCGGTCTATTTCTTCCAGGTATTGGATGCCATCACTGGCCGCTATCAGGTAGACATCTACACTCCTTTCAAGGATTTTCCAGAACCACTCAAGGATCTGTTGCTATATGGCTCCAAGGGCGAGCCCATAGATTTTTACCTGGAGCGCGATGGCCGGCGCTATACCTACGTCAGGCCCTTTGAAGGGGCCATTCCCAGCCTTGAACGGCGTTACAAGGAAACATCAACGCAACAAGTGCGAGAACGGATAGAACGATTCATGAACATCCAACCCTGCCGCGATTGTCATGGAGCACGCCTCAAGCCGGAAAGCCTTGCAGTGAAGATTGGCGGCGAGTCTATTCATGAGGTCAGCGCACGGTCCATAGCCGAACTTGTTGAATTCTTTCATGCCGTTCAGCTCGCCCCACGGGAAAGGACTATCGCTGAACGCATACTGAGAGAAATTGGCGAAAGGCTCCTTTTCTTGACCCGCGTGGGACTGGGATACCTTACCCTGGACCGCGGATCAGCCACTCTTTCAGCCGGGGAATGGCAGCGTATCAGGCTCGCCACCCAGATCAGTTCTAAACTGACCGGAGTCCTTTACGTGCTGGACGAACCGAGCATAGGACTTCACCAGCGGGACAATCAGAGACTGCTGAGCACGCTTCAACAGATGCGTGATCTGGGAAATACAGTCCTTGTAGTAGAACACGATGCGGAAACCATCCTTTCGGCAGACAGCGTCATCGATATGGGCCCGGAAGCCGGCGTTAGAGGCGGACATGTTGTGTTCAGCGGACGGCCTTCAGCGCTTCTCGAACACGAGACCTCTATCACGGGCCAGTATCTGTCTGGTCGCAAGACCATACCGGTACCCACGAAGCGCCGTCCCTTGACAAAGGGATGCCTCACCCTCATTGGGGCATATTCAAACAACCTTAAAGACATCGCGGTTCGGTTTCCTCTAGGATGCTTTGTGTGTGTGACAGGCGTGTCGGGATCAGGCAAATCCACGCTGGTAATTGAAACACTCTACCGCGCTTTGGCTCGCCATTTCTATTATTCCACAAAAGGCGCGGGCAAGTTCAGGCAACTCACCGGTCTTGAAAAGGTCGACGGCGTTGTTCACATAGACCAGTCTCCCATCGGACGTACCCCACGCTCAAATCCTGCAACATATTCCGGCCTATTTGCCTACGTCAGGGAGCTATTTGCCAGAACGCCCGATGCCAGGATCCGGGGATACAAGCCAGGACGTTTTAGCTTCAACGTAAAGGGCGGCAGGTGCGAGGCCTGTCGTGGAGATGGGATCATGAAGATTGAGATGCATTTTCTTCCTGATGTTTATGTCACTTGCGATGTGTGCCGCCGCAAGCGTTACAACCGCGAAACCCTCGAGGTGAAATACAAGGGCAAAAACATATCTGACGTGCTGGATATGACAGTGAATCAGGCCCTTGCATTCTTTGGCAATGTGAAAAAGATAAGAACCAAACTCGAGACCTTGGCCGATGTGGGACTCAATTATGTCCGGTTGGGGCAGGCTGCTACGACACTATCCGGCGGGGAAGCACAGCGCCTGAAGCTGTCAAGAGAACTGAGCAAGCGAGGAACAGGACGAACCGTCTATATCCTGGATGAACCGACCACAGGTCTGCATTTTGCCGACATTCAGAAACTCCTGGATGTTCTCAATCGGCTGGCCGATGCCGGCAATACGATTGTCGTGATCGAGCACAATATGGATGTGATCAAATCTGCCGACTATGTCATTGACCTCGGTCCGGAAGGCGGGGATGAAGGAGGACATGTGGTGGGATGCGGCAGGCCGCAAGAAATTGCAGAGCTGGCAGATTCCCACACGGGCAGGTTTCTGAGGAAGATATTGGGTGACCGTTTACGGGTTCAGGGTTCAGAGGTTCAAGGTTCGGGTTTGTGAAGGTTAGTAAAAGAAAGGCAACCCTGAACGAGGCCCTCCGCCGTAGGCTATGGCCCGCAGACGGGTGAACTTTGAACCTGTGAAGCTTACGATATTAGATAGAAGCTCCTGATGTGAGCCTGTAACAGAGCATGTCCAATTTGAGAGTAAAATCCACGTTTTCGATACACACATGGGCTGGACACCTGATCTTGGTTGGCGCAAAATTCAGAATGCCGCCAATGCCCGCCCTTACTAGAGTGTCCGCGACTTCTTGAGCCCATTTGGGCTTTACGGCAATGACACCTATCTCGATGCCTTTTTCTTCGATCACGTGATTAATGGCTTTTGGAGGCTCAACCTTTATGCCTCCTATTCTTATGCCGATCCTTTCCGGGGTTTTGTCGAATGCCGCCACAAAAGTGTACCCCCTATCCGCGAACGGGGCATGCCTTAAAAGGGCCAAGCCCAGATTTCCCACACCTACCAGCCCTAAACGCCATTCTTTATCAGTCCCCAAGATCTTGCGGATTTCAAACAGGAGCTCTTTTACATAATAGCCGAGGCCTCTGACTCCGAATCCGCCGAAGTAGGCAAGGTCCTTGCGTATCTGGGCAGGATTGACCCCGCATATGTCGGCCAGACGCCCCGAGGAAATGACCTCAACGCCCTTTTCATCCAATACGGCAAGATTTCTTGCATAAACTGACAGGCGTGAGATGGCGATTGCAGGTATTTTCACGCTTGAATATTAAGGTATGATATTTTCGATAGGAAAGGGTTTGACGCCAAAAAACGAACAGGGTTGCACACCACGATCAGCATGCGGTGGCGGCAACCCTGTCAGGTTTTCTCGCTACTTTTTGGTACTGCTTAATGACCAGCGCCAAACAGCGCCGCGATACTTGCAGACTGCGGATGTGCATAAATCAGAATCAGGGAAATAACCAGGGCATAAATAACCAGAGACTCGATCATGGCCAGACCGATCAACATGGTCACGGTCACCTTACCAGAGGACTCCGGATTCCTGGCAATACCTTCAACCGCACTCTTGAGTCCCATGCCTTGGCCGAGAGCGCCCCCGAAGGCTGCGACGGCGATACCAAAGCCTGCGGCAAACACGGATACCGTGAAGTACTTCAGACCAAAGATGGCCGTCTCCCCACCTGCAGCATAGGCTACTGTGGAAAGGGCAAGCAGAAAAAATGCGGACCCAAGGGTTGAAAACGACAGTTTCTTGAACATAGACTCTTCCTCCTTTACTAAAAAATTTTGTTCATGGGCTTCTTCCATATATAAAATCGCGAAGCGATCTTATTTGTTAATGGGCATGTTCCATAGCGCCTGCAAAGTACATGCAGGAAAGTAAGAAGAACACAAAGGCCTGAACCAGGCTTACAAAGATACCCAAAGCCATGATGGGCAGGGGGGCAAAAAAGGCGCCAGCCAGCAGGAAGAGGATGGCCAAAACCAGTTCGTGGCCAGCCATATTGCCAAAAAGACGGATGCTGAGGGAAAGGATGCGGGCCAAGTGGCCGATCAGCTCAATAGGAAATATGATAGGCGCCATCCACCATATAGGCCCCAGAAAGTGTTTGATGTACTTAGGCCCGTGATACATCACACCAATAATGTGAGTCATGGGAACCACCACCAGAGCGCATGAAAGGGTGGTATTAATCTTGGCTGTAGGCGGGAAAAACCCTGGAACCAAGCCCAAAAGATTGCAAACAAAGATATATATAAACACGGTGGCAAGAATAGGAAAAAAGCGGCGACCCTCCTCGCCAGTAACGTCAACAACGAACTCTTCCATTCCACCGATTACAATCTCGAAGAAGTTTTGCCCCTTCGTGGGAATCATGCTAATCCCCCTGGTGGCAATATATGCAAGGACAATCAGCAGAAGCATTACAAACCATGTATAAATCACGTGGACATAGTTGTGGGCAAAATGGCCCAGGCCAACCAGATCAAATAGTTGCACTAGAAACAGAATTGGATGTTCCATATTACGCCGCCTCCCTGAAAATAATTTTCCTTATTTCATTAACAGTAGCCAGAAAAATACTCGTGATCACAACAGAAAGACCAATGACGAGACCCAAGGGATTAACGTAATGGTCAGCTATCAACACATATATTATAACAACACTGACCAAGAATCGGATATAGTACTTACCCAAAACAACCCTGGTTTTGGCCACATGTGGTGGTGTGAGCGCTCTCTTGAGAGACCGATATAATAGATGAAAGTTGATCGTAACAATGAGACCGCCTGCCAGGATTCCCCACGCAAAACGCCCTGGCGCAAAGATAAAACCACAGACAGTAACCGCACAGAAGAGAATCCAGTTAGTGATCGTAATAAACCTGAGCAGTCTCCTTTCTATGCGCACGACCTGAAGTTTTCCTGTCACATTTTACGGGTTCTTTTCAGGGCCAGGTATATGTTGCGATATCCAGCGATGACGCCAAAGCCGAGAAAAACAAGCGTAAACCATGGCTGAGTATGAAATACCCGCGTGTCGAGCCAGTACCCGATACCTAGTCCGATTACAACCGACAGGGCAATGGAGAAACTCAGGCTACTGTAATACCATAACTCTTTAAACAGTTTCTTAGTATCTTCTTCCATGACAAAGAGCGCTTTTCCAAAAGCCCCACTTTAGCAACCAGTCAGCCTTTTGGAAAATCATGCCGCTTGTTATCACACCATGCCTGTCAAGTCAATCCTTAAATTCTCAAACCCCTAAAAACCTTGCTCGCGGCACTGATAGTCGTCTCGATATCTGCCTCGCTGTGAGCGCTCGACACGAATGCCGCCTCATATTGAGAAGGAGCCAGATAGATGCCCAGTTCCAGCATCTCTTTGTAATATCTGGCAAATAGGGCAACATCACTCTTTTGGGCCTCAGCAAAGTCTGAAACCGGCTGATCTGTGAAAAAAAGTCCGAGCATGGAGCCGACCCTGTTCATCACCACAGGCAGCTCCGCCTTGCCGGCAGCCTCTTTCAGTCCATCTTCCAACATGGCAGACCTGGATTCCAGCGTTTCGTAAAACCCGGGCTGCTGTAAGCATTTTAGCGTTGCAATACCTGCTGCCATGGCCACCGGGTTGCCAGAAAGAGTTCCAGCCTGATAAACGGGCCCTTCAGGGGCGATCTTGCTCATAAGCTCCGACTTTCCGCCGTAGGCCCCCACTGGGAGGCCGCCGCCTATGACTTTGCCCATGCAGGTAAGGTCCGGAATGATGCCGTACAAGGTCTGGGCGCCTCCATAAGCAACGCGGAAACCTGTCATGACCTCATCAAATATCAGGACGATCCCCTGGTCCTTGGTAAGCTTCCTTAAGGTTTCCAGGAAGCCGGGTTTGGGCGACACAAGGCCCATGTTGCCGGCAACGGGTTCCACAATTACGGCGGCAATGGCCCCGGCTTTTTCCGAACAAACCTCCTTTAGTCGCTCTTGGTCGTTATAGGGCAGCGATATGGTATTTCCAACGCATGCCTCAGGAACACCCGGGCTTCCCGGAATGCCCAATGTGGCCACCCCGGAACCTGCCTGCACCAGGAAGCTGTCACCATGGCCATGGTAGCAACCGTCAAACTTGATAATGAGATCCCGACCCGTTGCCCCCCTTGCCAGGCGAATAGCGCTTATGGTTGCCTCTGTTCCGGAGTTTACCATCCGGACCATCTCTACTGATGGAATGGCGTCAATCACCATCTCGGCCAGTTCCACCTCAAGATCCGTTGGCGCTCCAAAGCTGGTCCCCCTCGCCAGGACACCCTCAATGGCCGATATTACCTCTGGGTGTCGATGCCCCAAAATCATGGGGCCCCATGAGCCAACGTAGTCTATGAAAGCATTGCCATTGGCGTCAAATACTTTGGACCCCTGGGCTCGCTGTATGAACAGAGGGTCCATACCGACCGAGCGGCAGGCACGGACAGGGCTGTTAACGCCACCAGGGATGATTTTTCGGGCCTTGGCAAAGAGTCTTTCAGATACATCCTTTTCCATAAACGCAGCTCCTTTTATCCATTTGTGTGCCGTTTTCTTTTCACTTTTCTTTTCTTGAGTGCCTGATGAGAAGACCTAGAGATATTAATGCGACCCCAAGGGCCAATCCAAGTCGTGAGTTATGTCGATAATAGTAGTAAAATGGACCGGGTCCGGCCGGTCCATGACTAAAATCAAAGAGATAATATACTGTGAAAAAAGGGCCAGCAGCAAAACAGATAATATCTACGATACCCCTGAAGATCGTTTTCATAATGTGTTCTCCTTCCGGCCATGTCATGGTCCTCGGGGAATAATTCCATTTCTCACAATTTCGACATGTTGTCAACTCAATGAAAAACTCAATGAAAAACACTATCGCCTTGCAGAAAACGGTCCTTTTTCAAAGAAGCAGGATATGTTATTGATGGCATTATCGATGCAAAGGGAAATTCTCTATGATAGCCAAGAAGATACAATTCATTAAGACCGACATCTGGAGGGTCCGCTTAAGGGATCTTCCGCGGATACAATCGATCTGGATTAGACTGTTGAGGATCATCATACTGTCTGTGCGGGGATTTGACAAAGACAACTGCCTTTTCAGGGCGTCGGCCTTAACCTTTTATTCGTTGCTCTCCATTGTGCCAGTCGTGGCTATGGCCTTTGGCCTGGCTAAGGGGTTTGGATTTGAGAGAACCCTTGAAACACAACTCTTTGAGACATTCCAGGGTCAGGAAGAAGTTGTTCTTAGGGTGGTGACCTTTGCCCGTTCACTCCTTGAAAACACAAAAGGAGGCGTGATTGCCGGCGTGGGCATTCTGTTGCTCTTCTGGGCGGTTATCCGGGTCCTGGGAAACATCGAGAGTTCATTCAACCATATCTGGGGGATCAAGAAACCGAGAAGCTTTACAAGAAAGATAAGCGATTATCTTTCTGCTATGATTGTCTGTCCCATCCTGTTTATCGTGTCGAGTACGGTGACCGTGCTGATAAAGAGCCAGGTGAGTCTTGTGGTGCAGAAAATCGCCCTTCTGGGGGCCATCAGTCCCGTAATATTTTTCACCCTCCGATTGCTGCCCTACGGTGTGATTTGGGTCCTCTTCACCTTTGTCTACATGTTCATGCCTAATACAAAGATAAGGCTCGGATCAGCGATTTTTGCAGGTGTTGCGGCTGGTACACTGTATCAGATTTTCCAGTTAGTGTACCTTTCTTTTCAAATTGGCGTGGCCAAATATAATGCCATTTATGGAAGCTTTGCGGCGCTTCCCCTTTTCCTCATATGGCTCCAGCTTAGCTGGATGATCGTGCTCTTTGGGGCAGAGCTCTGTTTTGCTTATCAGAACGAAGAGACCTATGAGTTTGAGCAGGATTGTTCGGTCATAAGTTATACCTTCAAAAAACTCCTCACGTTAAGAGTCGTACATCTGGTGGTGAAAGGTTTTTCAGAAGGGGGCAAATCGTTATTGGCCGTCCAGATTGCAGGGACACTGGAAATTCCTATCCGCCTGGTCCGTGAGATATTGAATGAACTAGTGAAATCGGGGGTTATTTCTGAGATATATGACAACGAGAAAGAAGAGGCATCCTTTCAGCCTGCTCAGGACATTAACTTGTTTACTGTCAAATACGTCATTGATAGGCTGGAACAGCATGGCAGTGACAACATACCCGTTGCCAAGTCAAGGGAGATTGAGAGACTTTCTGAGTGCCTAAGGGTTTTTGGCGAGGTCATTGAGAAATCACCGGCAAATATGTTGCTAAAAGAAATATAATGACTTCGCCAAAAGCGTAAGAACAACATTGAGCTTTCTTGCAGAAAAGCGCTTCACTCTTTCCCCGTGGCGTCCGTCAAAACCTTTTCGATCTGTTCCTCCGTGAAGGGTTTGTGGAGTATGGCGTTTACTTTTGACTTGACACATTGGATTTAAAAGAATATTTAATTTATATAATATATATATAAATGTCATTCAATTATATTTAATAAGCTAAACTAGGTCATTATGGCAGAAAGGAAGGCCAGTGCAAAATTACATTGTTTGCGAAATTAGGGGAAATCACCCGAGAATTCACGTAAAAATATGCCAGCAAAGATGTGAACATTCTGAAACTTGCCAAGCATTTCAAGACTACATCAAGGCCAATGCTGCCGACGAAATGGTCATAAGGCCAGCCACTGGAGGCTGGTCTTCAGAGAAAGGTATGGCAGGGGCGCCTGCGTGACACGCTCAAAACACGGCCCCCGCAACCGCCCCCGAGATCGACTTTAGTCCTTGACTAACCCGTGGGAATCCTCTAGATTCGAGCCAGTTTTTTTCTCATGTTCTGACGGCATTACTGGTTCTTGCCTCTCAACATTGATCAAGTCGTAAAAAGTCGTCACTCCGGTGAAAACCGGAGTCCAGAGCCTTTGTAACTAGCTGAATAAACTGGATTCCGGCTTTCGCCGGAATGACAGAAAGAGGTGTTTTTCGACTTTTTACGATTTCATCAACATTGATTTTGCCATAAATTGCCAGCCAGATCGGCCCTTGCCTTTCATTCTTCAGGACATACAAGGAATAAAGAGTATTTTATATGAGCGCTCCTGACAGACATATTGTTGAAGTCAACATCGAAAATGAGATGAAGCGGTCCTATCTTGATTACGCTATGAGCGTCATAATCGGCCGCGCCCTGCCTGATGTTCGTGATGGCCTCAAGCCAGTCCACCGCCGGATACTTTATGCCATGCACGAGCTTAAGAACGACTGGAACAAGGCGTACAAGAAATCGGCTCGTGTTGTGGGGGATGTAATCGGCAAATACCATCCTCATGGTGACACGGCAGTTTACGACACCATCGTACGTATGGCCCAGGATTTCTCTTTGCGTTATCCCCTCGTTGATGGCCAGGGAAACTTCGGCTCCGTGGATGGTGATTCGGCTGCTGCCATGCGTTACACCGAAATCAGGTTCACGCGGCTGGCCCACGAGATGCTCGAGGACCTTGACAAGGAGACCGTTGATTTTACCCCCAACTACGACGAATCCCTCACGGAGCCTTCTCTTCTTCCAGCCAAAATCCCCAATCTTCTGATAAACGGTTCCTCCGGGATTGCAGTGGGCATGTCAACGAATATTCCACCGCACAACCTCACTGAAGTGATTGATGCCACGGTTGCCCTTATTGACAACCCGGAGATCTCCTGCGAAGGCCTCATGGCCCACCTGCCTGGTCCTGATTTTCCCACGTCAGGCATCCTTTACGGACGCAAAGGCATCAAGTCCGCTTATGAAACAGGAAGGGGCATTATCCGGCTCAGAGCCCGTGTGATGATAGAAAAGGATCGCAGGACCGAATTCGAAAGCATCATAGTCACCGAGATTCCCTACCAGGTTAACAAGGCCCGCTTGATTGAAAAGATCGCAGAACTGGTCAAAGACAAACGTATCGAAGGCGTCAAATATGTGCGCGACGAATCGGACAGGGAAGGAATGCGTATCGTTGTTGCCCTGAAAAAAGACCAGATTTCTGGGGTTATCATCAACCAGCTTTATGCCCACACTCAGATGGAGACTAGCTTTGGGATTATCCTCCTTGCCATTGTGGACAGACAACCCAGGCTCCTGAGCTTAAAAGAACTCATCAGCTATTTTGTCGAACATCGCAAAGAGATCGTAGTTCGCCGTACCCGCTTTGAGTTAATCAAGGCCGAGGCCAGGGCTCATGTCTTGGAGGGCCTCAAAGTAGCCCTGGATCACATTGACGCTGTCATTGCCGTGATTCGCTCATCAAAGAACCCAGCCGAGGCCAAGGAGCGTCTCATTGCGGATTTTGATCTTTCCGAGGTCCAGTCTCAGGCCATCCTGGACATGCGCCTGCAACGCTTGACAGGGCTCGAGCGAGACAAAATCAATGAAGAATACAAGGAGACCATCAAAGCTATTGCGCGATATCGTGAGATTCTGGCCAGCGAGCGGCTGGTTCGGGGTATCATCAAGCAAGAACTCGAAGATCTGCGAAAGCGCTACGGAGATGATCGCCGCACCGAGATCGTGGCGGAAACAGAGGAGCTCACGGTTGAAGACATGATTGTAGAAGAGGATATGGTAGTCACCATATCTCATGCCGGCTACATAAAGAGAAATCCGGTGACTCTCTACAACAGCCAGCGGCGAGGGGGCAAGGGCAAAACAGGCATGGGTATGATGAAGGAAGAAGACTTTGTGGACCGTCTCTTTGTCGCCTCCACACACGACACATTCTTGTTTTTCACGAACCTGGGACGCGTCTACTGGCGTAAGGTTCACGAGCTGCCGCAAGCAGGCCGGATGGCACGGGGCAAGGCTATTGTCAATCTCCTATCACTTGACAAGGGAGAAAAGGTTGCCACGGTCCTTGCAGTGCGATCCTTTGCCCCCGGATTAACCGTCCTCATGGCCACAATGGGTGGCACGGTGAAAAAGACGGATCTAATGGCATACAGCCGTCCCAGGTCAGACGGCATCATTGCCTTAAATCTTGTCCCGGGTGATGAACTCATTGCCGTGCGCATCACGGACGGCACACAAAACGTCTTCCTCGGATCCGCGCACGGCAAGTCCATCCGCTTTCATGAATCGAATGTACGACCCATGGGTCGGGTCAGCCGGGGAGTACGGGGAATGCACATTGCTGATGGGGATTATCTGGTGGGCATGGAGGTACTCACAGACGGAAAGACGCTTATGACTATCACAAAAAACGGCTACGGCAAACGAACCTCCATCGACGAATACCCCGTATACAAAAGGGGTGGCAAAGGGGTGATCACCATTAAAACCACGGAACGAAACGGCCTGGTGATGGCCATCATTCTGGTAACCGATGAAGATGATCTAATGCTGGTAAGCGATCGCGGCAAGATCATCCGAATGCCGGTAAGAGACGTTTCAGTCATTGGGCGCAATACGCAAGGCGTGCGATTGTTCGCCATGGAGCCGGGAGAACGCGTGGCCAGCGCTGCCCGTCTTGCGGAAAAGGATGTGTGAAGAAAGTGGATATGAAAATTGGCGTGATCGGAGCAGGCGCATGGGGAACTGCTCTAGCCAACCACTTGGCGGAAAAAGGATTCGATGTCGATCTGTGGGCCTTTGAAGCCGAAGTGTGCGCGGACATCCTTGAAGCCCGTGAAAACAAGCTTTTTCTTCCAGGGATTCGACTTTCGCAAAACATCAGGCCGTCAAACGATCTTGACAGGGTGGCTGCCGGAAAAGACTTATTGCTCCTGGTGATGCCTTCCCATGTCTTTCGTTCTGTTGCGGTCAACCTGGTCCATCATCCCGCAGAAAAAACCTACATTGTCAGCGCCTCAAAAGGGATAGAAAATGAGACCCACTTGACCATGTCAGGTATCCTTCAGCAGATCCTTCCTCCAAGACTTCATAGCCAGATTACGGTCCTTTCCGGCCCGAGCTTCGCCAGGGAGGTGGCCCAGAAGATACCAACAGCCGTCACCGTGGCTGCCCATAACCCGGAGGTGGCCCGGCAGGTACAGAGCGCCTTTGCGGCCCAGTACTTCAGGGTCTACACAAGCTGTGATGTGATTGGCGTGGAACTGGGCGGCGCTGTGAAAAATGTAATGGCCATTGCGGCAGGCATCTCAGATGGGCTCGGTCTGGGATTTAACACGAGGGCGGCCTTGATCACTAGAGGGATAACCGAAATCCAGCGTTTGGGCAGAAGGCTTGGAGCCGACTCAAAAACCTTTATGGGGCTGGCCGGCATAGGCGACTTGGTCCTGACCTGCACGGGAACGTTGAGCCGTAACTGGAGCCTGGGCCACAAGTTGGGACAGGGGATGAAGCTTGACACTATCCTGTCCGAGACGCGCACGGTGGCCGAAGGTGTGAAGACCACAAAATCGGTTCATAATCTATCTCGGAAGATAGGAGTCGAAATGCCCATTGCAGAGCAGATCTATCGCATATTGTACGAAGACCTTGACCCAAAAGAGGCGCTTCGCATCCTTATGAGCAGGGATCTCAGACAAGAGCACGATGAAGAATGACTAATGTCTGAGGGAAAGAAGCCACACAAAGGCGAAGGCCATCGAGACCGCCTAAGAGCAAAATTTTTGACTTCCGGGCTTGATGGCTTCCATGATTACGAAGTCATCGAACTGCTCCTTACCCTGGCCACACCCAGAAAGGACTGTAAGGAGCAGGCTAAAGCCGTCTTGAAGCGCTTTAAGACTCTTCAAGGGGTCATTGAAGCGCCGTCTGGAGATCTCCAGGAGATAGAGGGCATTGGGCCGAAAAACGTATTCGGTATCAAGTTCGTAAGCGCGGTTGCAGAGCGATACCTGAAAAAAAAGGTCATCAAGAAAGACCCAATCCGATCGTCCAGTGAGCTTTTCAAATATCTTTACCACACCCTGCGTGACAAGAACCGCGAGATCTTCAAAGTCGTCTTTCTTGACGCCCAGAACCGGATCATAGCCATAGAAACCCTTTTTGAGGGTACCCTCACGGCGAGCAGTGTCTATCCAAGGGAGGTCGTTCAAGCCGCCCTGAGACACCATGCGGCAGGCCTCTTTCTGGTCCACAACCACCCTTCAGGGGAGCCCAGACCATCCAGGGAAGACAAACTCATCACCCAAGAGCTGATCCACGCCTGCCGGGTCATGGGGATCACGGTCCATGAGCACCTCATTATCGGGGACAACACCTATTTCAGTTTTGCAGATCACGGTCACATCGCTGAGATGAACCGTGAATATGAGGCGGTGCATAGACAAGGGCGGGAACGGGGACGTTGTTGACTAAGTTGAATAAGGGGGATAAGCGCAGGGTGAATAGCGGACGATGGGAGGCGAGTTATGCCGAGGCAAGCCAGACTTGATGCACCTGGAACGTTACATCATGTCATTGTTAGAGAGATACGAAAGCGTCCGCCTGTAGGCGGATTGATGACCAATTCCGCCCACTACCAAACATAGTTCAACGTCTCCCAAGATGGCTAATTCAACTTAGCCAACAACGTCCCCTCGCGTCCTGTCAATTCGCAAACACCACGTAGCAGCGGGAATTGTGCCGAGATTCTGCCGCTGTATTATTTGCAGGAATTTTTCAATGGTTAAAGCTTATCCCTGTGTTATTTAGAAATGAGAGGACCGGCGAAGCTGGTTTAAGTGCTTGAGATTTATCGACATTCTGAATATGAAAATTTCCGTCTTTGGAGAGCTTGCTCAAGATTCGAGGCGCAGGGGGAAGATTCATAAAGCTCCTTTGTTAAGAACCCACTTCTCAAGCATCTCAAATACCAACTCTCTTTTGACCGGCTTTGAAATATAATCATCCATGCCCCCTTGGAGACACCTTTCCCGGTCACCCTTCATTGCATGGGCGGTCATGGCAACGATTGGGATTTTGTCAAATCCGTTGTCCCTGATCGCTTTTGTGGCTTTCATGCCGTCCATTTTTGGCATCTGGATGTCCATGAAAATCAAGTCAAACGCCTTGGGAGCCTTCGTGTATTTCTCAACGGCCTCCCGTCCGTTGTTGGCCACCTCCACTTGATAACCCGCCTTTGTCAACACCATCTTTGCTAGCCTTTGATTAACTGGGTTGTCTTCTACCAAAAGAATACGTGCAGAATGCTTGACCTCTTCTCTCATAGAATGTTGAGTGACAATTGAGACTGGTTTTTCCCCCTCGTCGACATCCTTCTTTTTCCCCAGCAGCCGCTCCATCATGTCCAAAAGTTTTCGCCGGTGCACGGGCTTGGGCAAAAAGCCGTCAAAGCCTGCTTCCAAACACTCTTTTGCATCACCCTCAGGACATGAGGAATAAGCCAGCAAAGGGATATAAGGAATCTGTGACTGGGAATCGCGAATTTGCCGCGCTACGTCATAGGCGCTCATTTCAGGCATCTGAATATCCAAGATGCAAACATCAAAGGGATCACCAGCCTCAAAGGCATCTTTCACGGTTAGCAGGACTTTCCCACCCCCCGTAAGCCCTACTGCGCGCACGCCTGCTGACTTCATGATGTGTGTTACGATAGTCAGGTTGTTCTTGTTATTATCAACAATAAGTACCTTCTTGCCAGAAAGGGAAACCGGGGCAAATCTTTTGACCTGTTTGTCTTTCACCTTTTGCAGCCAGGCAGCAAAGTAAAATGTGCTTCCCTTTCCTGGCTCACTTTTTGCCCAGACATCTCCATCCATAAGCCCTGAGATCTGCTTGCATATCGCTAAGCCCAAACCGCTGCCGCCGTACTTTCGAGTAGTGGAAGTATCGGCTTGTTGAAAGACTTCAAAGATTGTATCCACTTTATCTTGCGGGATGCCGATACCAGTATCCCTGATACTGGCACGAAGTTTTAGCCGTTCATTACGTTCCTCTGCTATGTCAATAGAGAGTTCTATTTCACCCAATTCGGTAAACTTTGCAGCATTGCCCATGAGGTTCAACAGCACCTGCCGAAACCGCGCCGGATCTCCCCTGACATAAGCCGGGACTTCATCGCCGATACGGCACAGTATCTCAACAGGCTTGTCTTGCAGCCTTGGGCGAATCAGCTCGCAAACGTCATAGGCCGTAATTTCAGGGTCAAAGTCAACGGTCTCAAACTCTAACTGACCTGCCTCGATCTTGGAAAAATCAAGGATATCGTTGATCAAGGAAAGTAGCCCCTCGCC
>JAFGFW010000165.1 GCA_016930875.1 Deltaproteobacteria bacterium
GCGTTGTCAAGGGATCGGCGTAAACGACTACAGCCTCACCCTTGACGCCTTGCATCTGCAGCACCCTCGGCTTTTGCAACGTTAGGGTCCAGTCAGCGTTTTGAAAAGCCTGGTCGTTCGTGTGCTTTAGCTGGTCGTTCTTCTTGACGAGAACTCAGATATAGAGTAAATATCCACAGGCCTGAAGAACTTGAGAAGCAAGGGGGAGGGCGAAAGGCATGGCGAATCAGTACGAGGAAGCTTACAAGAGATCCATTGAAGATCGAGAAGGTTTTTGGGGGCAAATCGCTGAGGACTGCTACTGGTACAAGAAGTGGGACAGGGTCCTGGATGATTCTGATAGACCGTTTTATCACTGGTTTCAAGGAGGTGAACTCAATACATGTTATAATGCCCTGGATTGCCATGTTGAAAACGGCAGGGGGGACCAGCTTGCCCTGATTCATGACAGCCCGGTCACGAATACGATCAAGAAATACACCTATAAGGAGTTGACGGACGAAGTCGCCAGGTTTGCCGGGGTGCTTGCTGCACAAGGCGTGGTAAAGGGAGACAGGGTACTCATTTACATGCCCATGATACCTGAAGCCGTGATCGCGATGCTTGCCTGTGCTCGTCTGGGTGCGGTGCATTCGGTGGTATTCGGCGGATTTGCACCCAAAGAGTTGGCTACCCGCATAACAGATGCAAAACCAAAGGTCATTGTTTCAGCCTCCTGTGGCATAGAGTTTAGTCGTATTGTCTCCTACAAACCGATGCTGGACGAGGCCATCGACATGGTGGACACGAAACCCCATCACTGCATTATTCTTCAGCGGCCCCAGGAGACTGCCTGGATGATGGCGGGTCGTGATCTGGATTGGAATGATGCCATGGCGAGTGCCAAACCCCATGACTGTGTTCCAGTGCTGGCCACAGATCCTTTGTACATCCTGTACACTTCAGGAACTACAGCCCAGCCCAAGGGCGTTGTGCGTGACAACGGGGGGCACCTGGTCTCTCTGAAATGGAGCATGAAGGCCATCTACAATGTGGATCCAGGTGATGTTTACTGGGCAGCCTCTGACGTCGGCTGGGTAGTGGGTCACTCCTACATTGTGTATGCCCCGCTGTTTCAGGGGTGCACCACGGTCCTGTTTGAAGGAAAGCCTGTGCGTACCCCGGATGCCGGCGTGTTCTGGCGGGTCATTTCCGAGCACAAGGTGAAATGCATGTTCACCGCACCCACGGCCTTCCGTGCTATCAAGCGGGAGGATCCCAAAGCTGAGTTCATGAAGAAATACGATTTGTCTTGTTTCAAGGCCCTTTTCCTTGCAGGTGAACGATCTGACCCGGACACTCTGAACTGGGCGGAAAGCAATCTCGGCGTGCCGGTGATTGACCACTGGTGGCAGACTGAAACCGGATGGGCCATTACTGCCAATTGCATGGGACTGCACCATTTTCCGGTCAAGTACGGTTCTGCTACAAAACCTGCGCCTGGATGGGATCTTAAGGTCGTAGATGCAGAATGCAACCCGCTTCCGGCAGGTGAAATAGGCGCTCTGGTTGTGAAACTCCCCCTGCCGCCAGGCACCTTACCGACGCTTTGGCGCAATGATGAGGCATACAAGACCGCTTACATGGAGGAGTTTCCAGGTTACTATAAGACGGCTGATGCAGGCTATATGGATGATGAGAGTTATGTCTATGTCATGTCCCGCACCGATGATATCATCAATGTGGCCGGACACAGGCTATCTACGGGGGCCATGGAGGAGGTGCTCGCAGATCATGCTGATGTGGCAGAATGTGCTGTCTTCGGTGTGGAGGACCCGTTAAAGGGTCAGATACCGATCGGACTTGTGGTGCTAAACGCAGGTGTGGATCGCGGCAAGGATGAAATTGTTAAAGAAGCCATTCAGATGGTCCGTGAAAGGATCGGTCCTGTTGCGGCATTTAAGACTGCCACAGTGGTCAAACGCCTGCCCAAAACCCGGTCTGGTAAGATTCTTCGCGGCACCATGCAAAAGATTGCTGACAACAAGGAGTATAAGGTGCCGGCAACTATCGATGATCCTGCCACTCTCGAAGAGATCGATGAAGCGCTTATTTCGATCGGTTACTCCATGGCACGAGATAAGTGGAGTTCTTGACCGATTCAGGCAACAGCCAGTAAAGGCTCAAGGCATAGGGCTCAAGGCGCAAGGCCATATGCCGTGCGCCTTGAGCCCTAAACCATGTGCCCTACTCACAAATAATTGAAGAATTGAGGGATTGCGCCTAGACGGCTTGAAAACATCGCATGGATTGAGGAATTGAGAAATTAGAATATGGATGATTCCGGCAACCCGCCGGCCGGCGAGGCAGGTTCCTCAATTCGCAATCCTTCAATTCCGGTTTATCCGAGTTAGGTTTATTGTCATCTCGTATGCACAGACGTCAGAGTCCCACGTGATGGCGAAACCTCTCTTGCGGGCAAGGGCAAGCATGGTTTTGTTTTCAGGCAGGGCCATACCGAAAACCGATTCCATTCCGCGCTTTTTGGCAATGGAAAGACCGTGTTCAAGCAATTTAGCCCCGACTCCTTTTCCTTGCCAAGGATCTCCAACCAGCAGAGAGAACTCCCCTTCCTTGCGGTCAGGATAGCACATCAGCCTGAATACGCCCAAGATTCGTTCTCGTCCTTCCTTTTGTTCGGTCGCAATCAGGACTGCATCCCGACCGTGATCAATTTCCATTAGCTTGGCCAACATCTCCTTTGACGGCCTCTTTATTCTCATAAAGAACCGGAAATACACGCTTTTGGGAGATAAAGCGTCGAACAAGGCTTCCAGAAGTGGTGTATCGTCGGCCCTTATGGGGCGGATGAAGACCTCTAGTCCACCTTTTGTGATCGTGGATATCTCATATTGGTCAGGGTTGCTTTTCACATTATCACCGGTTTATGCAAATATCGTGGGAGCCTGTCCGAGAATGAGCGATAGAACGTCTGGGGAACCGAATCAAGAGAAAACTGAAGATTGAAGCTCTGACACCATTTTCCCCCTTGATATTTTTGCCCATCATGATAGGGGAAAGACACTGACAGTCTTCGTTGCCTGTCGGTGTCTCATCCTAAGCCTCTGGGGTTGTCGGAAATCGCATCCTTCGGAGGCTTTTTCTGTCTCCCTTGACCGGACCCAATTTGATGATTATTGTTTGGTAGCGGGAGAAGTCTGGGGCCGGTGGCGACACGTGTCTCGCCGCAACTATATTAAATATAGGATGAGACACCGACCTCGGCTCCGGATTTACCCCATTCCTGCAGAATCCTCTCCTTTTCTCTTTATCCCTCATATTTTCCGTGATTTCTCGAACAGCTTTAGTACAATCCTTCGCAATCTTGCGATACTAATTTCGTGACGAACCCAAAAGGGGAGTTTTGCTTATGTTTGACGAAAAACGAGTCCTTCAATACCACAAGAAGCCACGGCCAGGAAAAATTGAGGTCATACCGAGCAAGGCATGTCTATCGCAATCCGATTTGTGCCTGGCGTACACTCCCGGTGTCGCAGTGCCTTGTCTTAAGATCAAAGAAGATGAGGATCTGTCTTTTGAATACACCACGAGGGGAAACCTTGTTGGGGTTATTACCAACGGCAGCGCGGTGTTGGGCCTTGGCAACATCGGCCCCCTGGCGGGCAAGCCGGTCATGGAGGGGAAGGCCGTCTTGTTCAAGCGGTTCGGCGACTTGGACGTGTTCGATATCGAGATCAACACCCAGGACCCAGACGAGTTCATCCGCGCTGTGAAGCTGCTGGAGCCCACTTTTGGCGGCATCAACCTGGAAGATATCAAGGCGCCGGAGTGCTTCTATATCGAAGAACAGCTTATTGAGCAGATGTCGATTCCTGTGTTCCACGACGACCAGCACGGCACTGCCATCATTTCCGGCGCAGCCCTGGTGAACGCTTGCGAGCTAACTAAGCGGAACATGGAACATATTCGTGTTGTGTTCAACGGCGCTGGGGCGGCGGCCGTTGCCTGCGCCAAGATGTACACACAACTTGGGGTGAAAAAGGAAAATATTATCCTCCTGGATTCAAATGGCGTAATCCACAAGGGGCGCACTGAAGGCATGAACCCTTACAAAGAGGCCTTTGCCGTGGACACTGCCATGCGTACCCTGGAAGACACTGTCAAAGGAGCGGACGTGCTTGTAGGGCTTTCCGTCAAAGGCGCGTTTACCCCCGAACTCCTATCCCTAATGAGCGAAAAGCCCATCATTTTCGCCCTTGCCAATCCAGACCCTGAGATTGACTACGACGTGGCAAGGGACGTCCGGCCGGACGCTATTGTGGCCACGGGCCGCTCCGATTTTCCAAACCAGGTCAACAATGTTCTCGGTTTTCCCTTTATTTTCCGTGGCGCCCTGGATGTTCGCGCCACAGCCATCAACGAAGAGATGAAGGTGGCGGCTGTTCAGGCACTAGCCGAGTTGGCCCGCGAAGATGTGCCGGATTCGGTTACCAAAGCGTACGGAGGATGCAAGATCCAGTTTGGCCCGGAATACATTATCCCAAAGCCCTTGGATTCCCGTGTGCTGCTTAAGGTCGCCCCTGCAGTGGCAAATGCCGCGGTGCAAAGCGGGGTGGCGAGAAAGAGTCTGCCGGGCCAGACCGCATACATCCAGCATTTGGAAGCCATGCTCGGGCCAGAGCGTGAAATCATGCGCAAGATCATCATCCGTGCTCAGCAAGGCCCCAAACGCATCGTGCTCCCCGAAGGGAATGATCCCGTAGTTTTGCGCGCTGCTCATCAGGCAGTCAACGAAGGGATCGCTCATCCCTTACTGCTGGGCAACGAAAAGGAAATCGGTTTTCTGGCCGGGGAGTTGCACATTGCTCTGGACGGCATAAGAATTCTGGATAGCCTTAAGAGCCCGCTTTTTCAAGACTTCGTTGAAAAGCTATTCCGCATGCGGGCGCGCAAAGGGTGGTCCATTGCTGAGACCCGCCGACAACTGCGCAGTCGCCACGTCTTTGGCGCGATGATGGTGAACGAAGGTCTGGTTGACGGGCAGGTTCACGGCATCGACCGTCCGTACCCGGATGCGATTCGGCCCGTCCTGCAGGTGATTCCACGGAGCCCCGGGGTTTCGAAAGTTTCGGGGGTGTATCTCATGATTTTCAGAGACCGCACCCTGCTTTTTGCCGATGCCACGGTGAACGTCTCCCCCACGTCGGAAGACCTTGCGGAAATTGCAATTCTGGCAGCGGAAAAGGCGGTGTTTTTTGACATGAAGCCAAGGGTGGCCATGCTTTCTTTTTCCAACTTCGGTAACACGCGCCACCCCGAATCCAAGCGTGTTGAACGGGCCGTAGGCATGGCCCGAGGGCGGAAGCCTGATCTGGTCATTGACGGCGAGATGCAAGCAGATACTGCCGTAGTCGAAGAGATTCTGTCCAGGGATTATCCTTTTAATCGCCTTGGGGCTCCAGCCAATGTTCTGGTTTTTCCTGACCTGGCCGCCTGCAATATAGCCTACAAACTCCTTGACCGCCTCGGGGGTGCAAAGGCGGTAGGCCCGCTTCTTATGGGTCTTAGCAAGCCCTTTAACGTTCTTCAGCGTGGTGCTAGTATGGAAGATGTGGTCAATGTCATCGCCATTACTGTTGCTCAGGCACAGGACCTGGAATGCAAGGAAAAACAGTGAGTAGCGATGGGCTTAGGTATGTGAAATTGCGGCACGAGAGATTAGCCGCACTTGGAAAATCCACAGGACCGACACATAAGACAGCCCCCCTCGTGCTCCAGTGTCCCACCGCAATCCGGGCAGGTTCCCATCAAGGTTGGCATGTCTGGGGTATCGATATTCGTGTAGTGTCTTATCACATGGGAAATGGCATCGGGACAGGAAAGAATCATTGTTCCATTTTGCCATATAGGTGATGGACAGCGGATGCCGGTGATCTGTTTAAGGATGGCCTCCACGCTAACTCCGCTGCGTAGTGCCAATGATATGAGGCGTCCGGCAGCCTCAATCTGGGAAGAGGCACACCCTCCGGTTTTGCCCATTTGGGCAAAGACTTCACATATTCCCTTATCGTCTTCATTGATGGTGACATAGAGTTTTCCGCAGCCGGTGTTGATTCGCTCAGTGGCCCCCCTTGTCAGAACCGGGCGTGTCCGCGGCACAATGGCATTTCCCTTTCTTTCCTCCCCCTTTCCGATATTGAGGACCTGGCGGCCACGACTTCCGTAGCGATAAATGGTCACACCCTTGCAACCGCTTTCATAGGCAAGCCTGAAAACCTTTTCTATGTCCTCAGGGGTAGCATCCTGTGAAAAATTCACTGTCTTGGACACACCGTTGTCCGTGTATTTTTGGAAGGCTGCCTGGATCCGGACATGCCACTCCGGTCCTATCTCATGAGCGGTCACAAAAAGCCTCTTAATCTTTTCGGGAATTCCTTCTATGTGTTGAATCGAGCCGGTCTGGGCAATTTCCTCAGCCAGCTTCTTGCTGTAGAAGCCGCTTTGCTTTGCCATCTGCTCAAACAGGGGATGTATCTCGAACAAAGTCTCCCCATCCAGAACCCTTCGTTCATAAGCCACTGCAAATATGGGCTCTACACCGCTGGAGCATCCCGCGATGATGCTGATCGTCCCTGTGGGGGCGATAGTCGTTGTGGTAGCATTTCGCATATAGGGGGTTTTGGGATTGTCAAAGATACTTCCCTCAAAGGCCGGGAAATTCCCTCGCTTTTTTGCCAACTCGCTTGAGACTTTTCTCGCTTCGCGCAACACAAAAGCCATTACCTGCTCAGCCCGGCGGACAGCTGCTTTGGAATTATAGGCAACTTCCAGCCTGACAAGCATATCGGCGAACCCCATGACACCCAGGCCGATTTTTCGGGTTTTTCTGCTCATGGCCTCGATCTGGCGTAAGGGGTATTTGTTCATTTCCACGACATTATCAAGGAAGTGAACTGCACTGCGAATAGTTTGTCGCAGTCTTGTCTTGTCCAGTTTGCCGTCTTTGACCATCTTGGCCAAGTTGATGGAGCCTAAGTTGCACGCTTCATAAGGCAGAAGCGGTTGCTCACCGCAAGGGTTGGTGGCTTCTATCTTGCCAAGCTGCGGGACGGGATTGGCAAAGTTGATGTGATCCAAAAAGATAATTCCCGGTTCTCCGCTTTGCCAAGCCGCCTGCACGATTTGGTCGAAGATGGCCCTTGCTGAGGCCCGCTTGACTTTCTCTCGGTTCCTCGGGTTGATCAAGTCGTAATCTTTGTTGCCTGCCAGGGCTTCCATGAACGAAGCGGTGACAGCCACTGAAATATTGAAGTTGTTCAGCCTGGCCACGTCGGTCTTGCAGTTGATAAAGGCCTCAATATCAGGATGGTCCACCCTGAGGATACCCATGTTTGCCCCACGGCGGGTGCCTCCCTGCTTGACTGTCTCGGTGGCCACATCAAAGACCGTCATGAAGGAAATGGGACCACTTGATATTCCTCGAGTAGACAGCACCATATCATTCTCAGGCCTGACACGGGAGAATGAAAAACCGGTTCCCCCCCCGCTCTTATGGATTATCGCCGTGTGCCTGAGGGTTTCAAAAATACTATCTATGGAATCTTCAATGGGAAGAACAAAACAGGCGGCGAGTTGCCCAAGCTTGCGCCCCGCATTCATCAGGGTTGGCGAATTGGGCAAGAAAACCAGACTGGTCATCAATTTGTAGTAGTCTTCTTCGGTTTTTTTGACATCTGCCTTGGGGTCGAACCTGGCATCGGCCGACGCTACAGCCCGAGCCACCCGTCTGAACAGGTCCTCTGGAGCCTCGGCAGGTTTTCCCTTCCGGTCCTTCCTTAAATATCGCCGCTCAAGAACAACCAAGGCATTTTGGGATAGACGTATTGTCATATTCCATGTTCCTGCTTCAGGAACTTGACAAAGGCACGACACAGGGGAGACCGGGTTCGGTGTTTGTGCATAATCAAGTAGAAAGCCCTCTGAAAGGGAAAGCCCTTGATTCCAACCTTTCTCAGACTTCCTGCGGTCAGATCATCGGCAACAGCGTATTCAGACAGGATAGAAATACCCATTCCTGCCTTGATGGCCTGACGGATAGCCTCGGGGCTCCCCATTTCAGCCACCACATTTAGTTGGCCCAGCCAATGACCGGACTTGTCTAATACTTGCTCGATGGATTTGCGAGTCCCGGAGCCGGGTTCACGCATGATGAACGGCTCTGCCACAAGATCCTCCACCGCAACAGCGCCGGTGGCTGCCCACCTGTGACCTGCAGGAACGATGAGAAACATCTCATCATCCAGGATTTTCTGTTGAGCAAGCTGAGCTTCTCGAGCCTTGGCACCCACAATGCCGAGTTCCACGCGCCCATTGATGGTGTCCCGAATGATTTCGGCAGTGTCCCTTTCTATGAGGGTCACTGTTACCTCCGGGCAGGCTTGCTTGAACCTGCCCAACAAGGGGGGCAGAATATAGCCTCCGGGTATCGTGCTTCCCCCAATGGTGAGATGCCCCTTAATTTTGCCTTGAAACTCGGCCAGGGCCTTTTCAATATCCTCCTTGAGGGCTATCATTTTTACCGCATATCCGTATAGGAGTTGGCCGGCTTTGGTGGGAGCAACCTCCCTTCCCAGGCGGTCTATGAGCTTGCATTCGAAATGGTCCTCGAGGTCCTTGATGTGACTGCTTACCGTGGGTTGGGAAAGGTAGACCGTGTTGGCGGCCTTGGAAAAGCTCCTTAGCTCAACCACCTTGCAAAATATGTGGAGTCTCCATAAATCCATGGTTACAAGTGGAAGAAAAGCAGTTTGTCTGAAAACCTATGTCTGCTCAGCGGGTTTTGCCAAACTTGTCGTTTAGCTTATCCCTAACGACGTCAGGAACCATGTCACGGGTCTCTCCCCCGAACTGAGCGGCCTCCTTGATGATAGAGGAGCTGATGAAAATCCACCTTAGGCCTGTCATGAGAAAAACCGTTTGCACATTCTTGTTGAGTTTGCGATTCATGAGGGCCATCTGGAATTCATACTCAAAATCCGAGACAGCTCGAAGGCCCCGCAGGATAGTGTTAGCTTTCCTTTTGACTACATAATCGACGAGAAGCCCGTCAAAGCAATCTGTCTCAACATTGGGCATGTCTTTCAAGGTCTCTCTTAACATCTCCAATCGTTCTTCGACCGTAAAAAGGGGATCTTTGCTCCCATCTGTCGCAATAGCAACTATGACTCTATCAAAGAGCTTTAGCCCTCGCCGAATTATGTCACAGTGTCCATTCGTAATGGGGTCAAACGTTCCCGGGTATATGGCTGTTTTTCTCTTGTGCATGCTGTGTCCCTCTCGCCAGACATATTGCCCGTCATTTGGAAATTCATTAATGGATGGGCACTAGTGAATTTTATAACACGAATTCGTAGAAAGAGACAAGGCTCTTTCCATGTTGCCTTTCGTTGGTCCGCTCGAGACGTGCCACATTTCCCGGGAGTGTTTCTCGGAGACTGTGTTCAATTACCACGCGGGCTCCTTGGACAATGCATCCACAATCATCCAAAAGATGAAGGGTTCTTTTGACAAATGCCTTGTCATAAGGAGGATCAACGAATACCAGGTCAAAGGCTCGACCCGTTGCTTTTAGAAACCCGAGACCGTGGAGAATATCTCTTTTCAGAATGGTGCTTTGCTCTTGCAAGAGACAGGTGGAAATGTTGCGAACAAGGATTTTGATGGCCTGAGGATGATTGTCAACAAACACGGTGGACGCGGCTCCACGGCTGAGGGCCTCGATGCCAAGGCTACCAGTGCCGGCAAACAGGTCAAGCACAACTGCACCTTCCGCAAGAGGTGCAAGGATGTTAAAGATGGACTCTCTCAGGTAATCTGTCGTAGGGCGGATTCTGAGCCCACGCAGGGGATGAAGCTTCCTGCCCTTCAAGGTACCGGCTATAACCCTCACACGTACTCCTCATGAAATCGTTTCACGATCTTATTTTTGGGCGAGCCCGAAAGCCTTTATCTTTTTATGGAGGTGGCTTCTTTCAATATCAATGGCGTCTGCTGTCTGGGAAATATTGTTATTGTTTTCGGAAAGCTTTTGAAGGATGAACGCCTTTTCAAACTCCCGTTTTGCCTCTTTCAGAGATTTGTGGTCAAAGATATTCACAGTCCGAGTCGTTGTCTTGTCGCCCATGTATGAGGAAGGGATGTCGTTTTCTTCGATAACGTCCGATTGCGTCATGATGGCCAGTCGTTCGATCAAGTTCTTCAATTCCCGGACATTGCCGGGCCACGGGTAGGCCTTCAGACGTTCCATGGCCTGATGTGTCATGGTCTTTTGACCGCAGCCGCCGTCCTGGACAAACCCTTTCAGAAAAGTCTCTATCAACAGTGGTATGTCTTCACTGCGGTTGCGTAGAGGGGGCACCGAGATGGGGATAACATTCAATCTATAATATAGGTCCTCTCTAAAGGTCCCCTCTTCGATTTCTCTTTCCAGATCCTTGTTGCTTGCCGCCAGCACTCGCACATCAACGGCCAGGGTACGGGAGCCGCCTACCCGTTCAAATTTTTGTTCCTGCAAGATGTTGAGGATCTTGGCCTGGGTTTTCAGGCTCATGTCTCCGATCTCATCCAAGAAGATAGTGCCCTGGTCGGCCACCTCGAACTTGCCTCTCCTCCTGGCTGTGGTGCCTGGCAGCGCCCCCGTCTCATGACCGAACAGCTCGCTTTCAATCAAGTTGTCAGGTATTGTTGCGCAATTTACATCAATGAGCGGTTGGTCGGCTCTGTCGCTCATTTGGTGAATCGTGCGCGCGACAAGTTCTTTCCCCGTGCCATTCTCGCCCGTGATCAAGATCCAGGCGTTGGTGGGAGCTGCAATAGCAATCTGTTTCTTCAGTGCCCGGATCGGCGGGCTGTTGCCCGTGATGGAATGCTTTTCAAGGGTCTTCTTTCGAAGAAAACGGTTTTCCTCCTCCAGTCGTCGAAAGTTGATGGCGTTGTTGATTGTGACAACGATCTTCTCGATGGAAAGGGGCTTTTCGATGAAATCATAGCCCCCAAGCTTGGTTGCCTTAACAGCCGTCTCAATGGTCCCATGCCCCGAAATAATCACCACCTGGAGAAAGGGGTTAGTCCTCTTGATTTCTTGAAGTGTTTCGATGCCGTCCATGCCTGGCATCCAGATGTCCAGGAGGACAAGGTCGGGGGATTCCACTTCAATGATCTTCAAGGCTTCATATCCGTTTGAAGCCGTCAATGTCTCATACCCCTCATCCGAAAGAATACCGCTTAGGGACTGCAATATGGTGGTCTCATCATCAACAATCAATATTACGGGAAACATCGGTTATCTCCTTCAGGGTCATTTGTCACTGATAACTGATCATCAATAACAGGATGCCCAGGTGCTTTTCGGTCTTTGTTGCTTGGTTCCTGACCAGCCCTTAAGCTGGCAGGTCCACAATAAACCTTGTCCCGGTGGGAAAGTTGTGCTCGGCTCGGATTGACCCGTTGTGATCTTCGATTATCGCATTGACGATGGACAAGCCCAGGCCCATGCCGGTTTTCTTGGTGGAGAAATAGGGTTCAAAGAGACGGAGCTTGTCTTGTGATGCTATCCCCGAGCCCGTGTCACTCACCTCTATCCTTACGAACTTTGAAACCGGATTGAAGTCCAGTATGATAGCAATTGTTCCATGTCCCTCCATGGCTGCAATGGCATTGTCAATCAGATTGAGCAACATACGTTTGACCTGCCCTCGGTCCAAATTCAGTTGAGGGATTTCTGCGTGCACCTCGGTTTTGAACAAGATATGAGGGTGGGCCTCCCGGTAGAGGGCTACTGCCTCTCCTATGATTTCCGGCATGCTGCACGGTTTAGGGTTTACAGCCGGAAGCCGTGCAAATGAAGAAAACTCATTAACAAGGTTTCCTATCTGATCGACCTGATCAATAATGGTTTGTATACATTGTGTGAAAATCAAGTTGTCTCCACTAATTTTCTCACCATATTTTCGTTGGAGTCTTTGTGCCGAGAGCTTGATGGGTGTCAGGGGGTTTTTCACTTCATGGGCAATACGCCTCGCCACCTCGCGCCAAGCCGCCATCCTCTGGGCTCTTTCAACCTCCGTAAGATCGTCAAAGACAACCACTGTTCCCATGTAACGATCCGTTTCGTCTTTAAGCGCAGTAATATGTACCATAAAGCTGCGGGCTGTTTGATCAATGCTTGCCTTGACAGTCCTTTCCACCGAATTTGCAGGGCTGTTTTCCAGCTCTGCCAGCAAATCCCGGGCGAGCGCCAAGTGTTCCGGCCTCAATGCCTTTTTGTAGCTTCGTTTCAGCAGTTGTTCGCCTTTCAAACCGAGCATTTTCTCTGCTGATTTATTAATGGCAGTAAAAAAACCGCGAGTATCCAAGGCAATAACGCCGGTGGACACATTCTTTAAGACAGTCTCCATGTAGATACGTCTTTGTTCAATTTCAAGATTCCTTTTCCTAAGTTCCCGGGTCGACAGTTCAAGCTGTTGTTTTCCAAACCTCAGGTCTCGAGTCATTTTGTTGAAGGCACTGACGAGGGTCCCCATTTCGTCATCGGCAACTCTGTCGATGGTGACATTCAAGTCTCCCTCGGCCACGCGGCGAGTTCCCTCTGCCACTTCTTGGATAGGAATAGTCAATGTCTTTGCGAGATAGAATCCAAACCACGTGGCGCAGAAAATAATCAGCAAGGCGACGATCGAAAGTGTTACCAGATGGCTGACCTGGATTGGTTTCTTAACCATTTTGATTTGTTGGTATTGGTCAAAGCCCCTTGAAATGGCAGCCATGTCTTGAGAAAGGCTGTGAGGAATGACAGTAGTGACAGCAATTACCCCCAAAGCCTTGTCAGGGCCTGCATTCGCCGGAATGCACCCGAGGGTTCTAATCATCTCTCCTGAAGGGAGAAAGGCGGTCAGGGTTGAAAAATCGTTTTCATGTATTTCCTTCTGGATGCTATCCGCGAATACCGGTTCAAAAGGCGTTCCCTCCAGGTCTGCGTCCAGACCTACTGCCAGCCGTTCTGAGTGAGTAGAATAGATTTCTATGGCCTGTAAGTTGAAAGCCCTCTGCACCACTTGGACATAACGTCTGAGATCCTTTCTGTTCTTGTCTTTCAGCAAATTCCTGTGAATAATTTGATAAGCGATCCGTTCAAGAAAAAACCGGTTGTTTTTCTCGATATGCCTGTACACTTGTCTGCCCACGTCAAGAGATTCTTCCAAGGATTGTTCCACAGGGACAGTAAACCAGAATGCCATACTCGAATTTATAAATTGCACTGAAAAGAAAAAGAGGAGAACAGTGGGAATAAGGGACAGGCTAGCAAAGGCTAGAACAAGCTTGGTCCGCAGCTTGGCCCCCATCACTTTGCGCTTTCTGTCATAGAGAAGCTTGACAATGTTTCTCAACACGAGAAAGATCAACAGCAAAAGCAACAGCATGTTGATGTTGATGAGAATAAACGTGATAATCGTGTTGGAAACGGGCAGTCCTGCTCCAAAACGGACAACCTTGGTTTCCACATACGTGAGGACGGCAACGAGAACCACCAGTATCACGATGATGACTCGTTCACGCTTCCGGCGTTTGGCTTCTTCTCGCGAGATCGGTGACATGGGAAGTTGGCGTTAGTACATGAAGTCCGTGGTGTACCAGTCTGTTTCAAAATCCCAAAGAAACAGAAAGAACCGAAAAACGTGATGTAGATAAAAGGGGAGTGTGATTTTCTTGAGTTCGGCTTTTATCCTGACTTGGTAGCGATGGTTTCTTTCAAGGGTTTCAAGTTTTTCAATTTTAAGATTTTCTACTTCAGCCATGACTTGCTTGGCTTGGGAAAAAGAAGTTACCACAATCGACCTTCCCTTATCCTCGCTTCGTGTAATGACAAACTCGTTCTTTAGATTATTAAACTTGACCATGTGGCGAATTTCCAGACTAGCCAGGTTTTTGTCTTTCCAAAAATTCCGAACCCGGTTAAGAGAGGCCAGGAACGTGAAGGTCGTGGGGACGCCGTTCATGATGGCTTGTTCCAGATCTTCGGTGAAGCATCCCTCAACCCTGAAATACAGGATGAGATCATCCCTGGTGTTTGTGACAATTACATCGGTTATCCTCGCGTCTTGACTCCAGGCTAAGCCTGAAGCCAGAAGACATGCACAGAGGGCAAGAAACCAAACCTGTTTTCTCATCTATAAACTCCGGAAAAATCGGCAGAAGAGACCTGACCGGGGGACCATGACAGCCTCATAACAAAATAGCGAAGCAGGGCTCAAATTGCAAGGGGTTTTGGACGTAAAGATGCAGGCAAGTTAAGGCAAAGCGCCCTAGACTCCCACGGTTTGCCAGCAGGACTTTTGGTCTATGAATTTCTTCAGCAGGCAGTGATTCAAGGTGTGGCCTGATTTGTGGGCCACGATGTGGCCTATGATGGGCATGCCAAGAAGAGAGAGGTCTCCAATACAGTCAAGTATCTTATGGCGAATAAATTCGTTTGAGAATCTGAGGCCTTCCGGATTCAGTATTCCCTCTTTGTCGACCACAACCGCGTTTTCCAGCGATCCGCCCCTGGCAAACCCATTCCGCTTCAAGTAATCGACTTCATGCAGGAAACCAAAAGTCCTGGCACGGCTGATCTCCTTTTCAAAAAGGCCGTCATCCAGTGAAACCGAATATGACTGATTTCTTAGTAGAGGATGATCAAAATCTATGGTGCACGTCACCCTAAGGGTGTCTGATGGATAAAGCCCAGCCTTTTTGCCATTTTCGACCATCTCAATCGGCTCCCTAACGACAAAATAGTGCCGCCTTGCTGACTGGGCTCTGATCCCGGCTTCCTTCAGCATAGCTGAGAAAGGTCCAGCGCTCCCATCCATGATGGGGGCCTCATAGGCGTCCATCTCCACTAGAGCATTATCTACGTTGAACCCGGCCAATGTGGCCATTAGGTGTTCAACGGTGGATACAATCACACCGTCCGCACCAAGGGTGGTTGCCAAGCTCGTGTCAATTACATTTCGAAAATGGGCGCTGATCACAGGTTTGTGGGCCAGATCAGTCCGCACAAATCTTATCCCGTGATTGACCGGAGCCGGTTTGATGGTCAAGGTCACTTTCTTACCCGAGTGGAGCCCGATGCCCGTGCATTGAGTAGACCGTCTCAACGTGTGCTGATGAATATTCATATGACGTACCCTTTTATTTTGAAATCAATAGCTTGTCAAACAAAAAATTCAGGTTTACGAGGAACGGGAAAAAAATAAAGCAATAGGTATGCCAAAGTGATATCTAAGACTGCACATAAGCTAAACTATTCAGAAAAACCCTTGCTTTTGATAGAGGCCTTTGTTAAACATCGTAAAATTCATGTGTTATCGTAGTAACGACAAACGCACCACGGGGGGATCTTGCTTGCCAAGGTTTTGAGCAGCTCTGTTTTGGGCGTTGATGCCTTTATCGTCGAAGTGGAGGTCGACATCAGGCAGGGCCTGCCGAGCTTTCAAACAGTAGGTCTGCCAGAGGCTTCTGTCAAGGAAAGCAAAGACCGGGTAAAATCAGCAATCAATAATTCCGGATACAGGTTCCCGGACGATCGCATCACCGTCAACCTTGCGCCTGCGGATATCAAGAAAGAGGGGACCGCCTTTGATCTTCCCATTGCTGTTGGGATCCTGGCGGCCACTGGTATTGTCCCCCATCAGAGACTCTCTGAATATTTAATCTTGGGTGAGCTCTCTCTTGACGGACGGATAAAGCCCGTCCGAGGTTCACTTCCTGTCGCTTTGGCAGCCAGAAATTCCCGTCTTCGAGGCATTATCGTTCCCAAACAAAACGCAAGCGAGGCCGCTGTGGTGAACGGCGTGGAAGTACTTCCGGCCTTCACTCTCGGTGAACTGGTGGAATTCTTGAGCAGCCTGAGGTCCATCCGGCCGGAATCGATCGATGTGCGGGCCATTTTTGATGAAGCATTGTCAGATGACGTAGATTTTTCCGAAGTAAAAGGCCAAGAGCATGTGAAGCGTGCCCTTGAAGTGGCTGCAGCCGGAGGTCACAATGTAATTATGATAGGTCCGCCAGGAGCAGGCAAGACGATGCTTGCTAAGCGCCTTGCAGCCATTTTACCCCCTATTTCCTTTGAAGAGGCAATTGAGGCAACAAAGATATATAGCGTGATTGGAATGCTCAAGAAGGACCAGGGATTGATTGCCAGCCGACCCTTTCGTGCTCCGCACCATACGATATCAGACGCCGGCCTTATAGGCGGGGGCCACATACCCAGGCCGGGCGAGGTGAGTCTTGCTCACAACGGGGTTCTTTTCCTGGATGAATTGGCAGAGTTCAAGAAAAATGTGCTTGAGGTTCTGCGTCAACCTATGGAAGATGGCCACGTGACCATTGCCAGGGCCCTGACCAGCATCACCTATCCGGCCAGGTTCATGCTTGTGGCCGCAATGAATCCGTGTCCATGTGGATATTTCTCCGATCCCAATCACGAGTGTACGTGTTCCTACACAAGGATACATCGGTATCGGTCAAAGGTCTCTGGTCCACTTATGGACCGCATCGACATCCATGTGGATGTTCCGGCTGTGGCCTACAAAGATCTTGCCAGTCGAGATGATGCCGAATCCTCCGCAAGCATAAGAGAGCGAGTCAATCGGTCCCGTGCCGCACAGTCTGAGAGGTTTAAACGTACCAAAATCTATTGCAATGCCCATATGAGCAACCGGCAGATCAAGAAATATTGTCCCATAGACGGCGACTCTCACAGCCTCCTTGAAATGGCCATTGATAAACTCGGCCTTTCTGCCCGCGCCTTCAACCGGATCTTAAAGATCGCAAGGACCATTGCGGATCTTGAAGAGGCTGAAGACATCGCCGTCCATCACGTCTCAGAGGCGATTCAATACCGAAGCCTTGACCGGAAGAGCCTGTTTCCGTGAAGTTCCGGCAAGGCCGCCTGAAGACGGTAAAACGGCAAATCGTGATGCCTTCAAAGTGACAATTCTTGTCACCTCTTCTGTCAATCTACGACCTCAATGCCCCGATTTCTTGAATATTTTCTGGAGCATAATATTGCTTAACTATCAGATAATTAAGGCAAACTCGAAAAGCCGCTAGGTTGGCATGGTGTTTTCATATAAGGGAATAAAAAGATTTGCAGAAGGCCTGAGATAAATTGAGTGAAGGCATGACCGATGATAGAGATAATAAATAGCGAAAAGACCGGAATACGTTCATTGTCGGTGCACATTATGCGCTCCGTTGCGGAGCAACACGGAGGCGCTATTGAAAAAGACTTGCTAACAGACGCCATCGACATATGGGTCCCAGATGGAAAACAGTTTGTCTGTGCCAAGGACTTAGACGAAAAACTAGGCGCAATGAGCGCCTGTATCTACACGCTGTCTGTTTCTTTTCTCAGTGGGATGAAGGCAGCCTGGATCAGTAGAAACTGAGCTTTGAAGGGCCAAGAGGCAAGCCCAGCCTATGTGATGGTGCGAAGCCTTATGGTACTAGAGGCCATGTAGCCTTCTGTCATCTTTCCCATTTTTTCCATGTTTGGGTGAAGGAGTCGTCCTAGCAATTCGATTTTTTCGTGTATGTCACTACACTTGCTATGAATCTCTTTGAAGAACGCAATATCAAAGTCACCACGGTCAATATCAAGAGTTTTACCACTGTACATCCTAAATGTAGCCATTAAGTCCATCAATTCCTCTGAACAAGCGTCTATGGTTTGGGATGCGTGCTGAAACTCTTGTTTGGTGAATGGCATGATGTTTACCTCCATTGGGCGTTTTTTTTGGATGGCGCAGAAGATGCCGGCTCTCATTTCCTGCTATCCAGCAAAGGGGGCGGGCAGCCCTTGTATAACTGAATGCAGGCATAAATCGTACCATGTGTAATGATTTCTCGTCTTTGTGCGCAGTTTAGCATTCGGTTTTTCATGCCCGACCGCGGCATGTTATATATTTGCTATATATTTCGGGATGTTAGGGTGGCGGGGTCTTAAGAGACGTTTTGCGCGTCCTCACCGGTTACCGCCGGGCTTCGGGTTACTCCAGGGGGCTCTTTGTTTTTACGTGTCAATCTCTTATCGTGTCAGAAAATGTTGGAAAAGTTCGTATTGCAAGATACGTATTTGTAATAGGTGGAGGAAAACTCGCGCACTTTTTTTTCTGGGGTGTGATGATTTTCACTCATGAGCCCTTTAACTGAAGCACCTTGGCTACGACTTCGTCCGGAGTTCTCCCCAGGATCCGTATCATTGGCTCCTTGCCGACTTCCCCGCGGTCATAGATCACATCAGGGATCTCCGTTTCCCGTGACAGGACGGTCTCAGTACCCCACTCAAGAGTGCTTCCTTCTTGCTCCTTTACATTTTCAGGCTCATGAGCGCGGTCAAAGGAGCATATCTTCCAACCCAAGGCTTGGCACTGTAAAACCCTGGCTTCTGAGAAACGGATATTCATGGCCGAGCGAAAGGCAGGATCGTGACGCATGGCGGTGAGGATGATGGTGGCAACGTGGCTGGATGCCCCAAAGGCGGGGCTGCTCACTGACACGATCTTTTTCCCGAGTCTTATCAGTCTACCGGGAAAGGCAGCCACATGGGCGCGCGTTTCGGCAAAGGGGAGAGCATAGCCCAGATTCGACTGCACTTCAGGGACAAGGTGCCCGACATGGGCCTCCTGGAGACGGGTCAAGCTCTTCTGCAGAGCCTCAAGGACCTGGCCCTTTTCCTGCTCACGGGCAAATCGGGCATAAAGATTCGTGGGACCGTGCCCCTTTCCTAGTGGCACTGCAAAGCGGATAGCCGTGTGGATGAAGTCCTTGGCCCTTTCCACAGCCTCTTTGACCCGAAGTCCCATGGCAATATAAGTGGCAATCGCGGCTGAGTAAGCGCATCCCGTGCCATGGGTGTGAGGTGTGCGAATACGCTTTCTTGAGAATTCCCAAAAGTTGTTGCCGTCGTACAGAATATCTTTGGCAGGTCCTTGCAGGTGCCCCCCTTTGATCAAAACATGCCTGGCTCCCATTGAATGGATGGCCCGCGCAGCCTCGTGAATGTCTTTTTCAATACTGATCGACATTTCTGAAAGGACTTCAGCCTCCGGGATGTTAGGAGTAATCACCAGGGCCATTGGTATGAGGCGCCTCACTAGAGTTTCTCTGGCTTCCTCGACGAGTAAGAGGTCTCCTCCCTTTGCCACCATGACTGGATCGACAACGATCTTTTCGATACCATAAGCCGAAAGCCTTTCTGCGACGACTTCAATGGTCGGAGCATTGAAGAGCATTCCGGTTTTTGCGGCATCTGTGCCAATATCTGAAAGAACTGCATCGAGTTGCTCCTTGATGAATGCTGGCGGCGGTGCGTGGATGGCCGTCACTTCTTGAGTGTTTTGTGCTGTCAGGGCAGTCAGCACGCTCATGCCAAAGCCTCCAAGGAGCGTGATGGTCTTCAGGTCGGCCTGAATGCCGGCCCCTCCGCCCGAATCTGAGCCTGCAATGGTAAGAATACGCTTCATTTACTTATTCACTCATTAGGAAGCAACATTATGTTCATGTAGAGAAAATCGATCTCGAACTTACTTTAAGTTTACTGGCAGGCACGGATAGTGTCAATGAAAATAAAGGATTAGCTTGACTTTTGCATTAAGCTCTCTTATTCTTTTAAGATATGTGTAGCTTGGCCAATATCTGCGACTTGGGATCATGATCAAGTTCATTGAAACCGTAGGCCGCGGCCTTATCCGATTTATCGAAGAGTTTGGGCTTGTGATGTTTCTTTTCTTGGCCGCCCTTGTGTGGGTGTTGCGGCCTCCCTTACGCTTCCGGGCCATCTTCAAGCAAATGGAGTTTGTGGGGGTAGATTCCTTGCTCGTCGTGATTCTGACGGGCACATTTACGGGCGGCGTGCTGGCATTTCAGGCCTATCACGGGTTTCGTTTGTTTAGCGCCGAGAGCCTTGTAGGCTCCACGGTAGCTCTGAGCATGACCCGCGAGCTTGGTCCGGTTTTGACATCTTTGATGGTTACGGGACGAGCCGGTTCTGCCATGGCCGCAGAGCTGGGAACTATGAGGGTCACTGAGCAGATCGATGCCCTTTACACCATGGCATGCAATCCGATCAAATACCTGGTGGTACCTCGTATCATTGCCGGCGTGCTCATGCTTCCGGTACTGACGATTATTGCAGATTTCGTGGGTATCATAGGGGGCTACCTGGTAGGTGTCGGGCTTCTCGAAATCAATTCAGGTATCTACGTGGCAAAGATGATTGAGATTGTAGAACTCGATGACATCTTCAATGGCCTGATCAAGTCTGCCTGCTTTGGCCTGATCTTGTCTTTGGTGGGGTGTTATAAGGGTTTCTATACGAGTGGCGGCGCCGAGGGCGTTGGGAAAGCCACGACGCAGGCCGTTGTGGTTGCCTCGGTCTCCATCTTTATCAGTGATTATTTCCTGACAGCAGCCATGTTCTAGGTGACTTCCTGACTGCTGGCCGGTAGGCCAACAAAGCACGTAAGAACGGAACGCTTTTCCATGATCAAGCTGGTTGACGTTCACAAGTCATTCAATGGGCAGAAGGTCCTGGACGGCCTTGACCTTGAGATTGAAACCGGTAAAATCACGGTTATCATCGGCCAGAGCGGGGGGGGGAAGAGTGTCCTTCTTAAGCACATAATTGGGCTGATACGGCCGGATCGAGGGGAGATCCTAGTTGAAGGTGTGGACATTACCCGTCTGAACGATCGAAGACTCAACGATATCAGAAAGAACTTCGGGATGCTTTTTCAAGATGCCGCCTTGTTTGATTCCATGACGGTAGGAGAAAACGTAGCTTTTCCCCTGAACGAGCATACCCGGTTAAAGCGGCGTCAGATTGACGAGATTGTCCGGCAGAAGCTCCTTCAGGTTGGTCTCAGGGATGTGGCCCACAAGATGCCTTCAGAACTGAGCGGTGGCATGCGAAAGCGCGTAGGCCTGGCCCGCGCCATGGCCCTTGATCCCAAGGTTATCCTCTTTGATGAGCCCACCACAGGCCTTGACCCCATCACGGCAGACGCCATTGACCGTTTGATCGTGGACACCCAGAAACATACAAAGGCCACGTGTGTAGCTATCAGTCATGATATTGAGTCCACCTTCAAGATCGCCGACGCAGTTGCTATGATCTACCAGGGAAAGATTATTGTGACTGGAACGCCTGATGTTGTGAAGGCATCTGAGATTCCAGCCCTGCAGCGATTTATTCAGAGGAAGGCCGAAGGCCCTATTTTGAATCATCATGTCTTGGATATGTAGGATAGGCATAGAAAGGTCATGAAAAGACTGAGTGTTGAAGCAAAGGTGGGGTTTTTTGTGGTCATCGGAATCTTGATCCTGGCCTATATGTCCATGAAGCTGGGCAGGCTGCAATACGGACCAGACGAGAGATACGAAGTGTATGGTTACTTTGATTCTGCTGAAGGCCTTGTCAAGGGAGTGCCTGTGCAGGTCGCTGGTGTGGAAGTTGGGCGGGTCAAAGACATCACCCTGGAGGTCGGCAAGGCAAAAGTCATACTTCAACTAGATCCTGACGTCGAGATAGGCGAAGACGTACAAGCATTCATTCGCACCAAGGGTGTGCTCGGAGACAAATATGTCGAACTAGTCTTGGGGTTGCCAGAAGCGCCCCCTATCAAGCCTGGCGGACGCATCCAGCAAACCGTGTCTCCCACCAATATCGATACGCTGCTGCAGCAACTTGGCTCTATCGGAGAGGATATTAAGGAATTCACTGGCGCCTTCTCGGGAGTTCTGGGAGGAGAGGACGGCAAGGCATCTCTTAAGATTATCATCGATAACCTCCAGGACCTGGCCCAGACTCTCAATGAAACGGTGAAAAGGAACCAGGAGAATATCAACCGGACACTGGACAATTTCTCCTTTTTTTCCAAAGACCTTAGAGAGATAAGTGGTACGAACAAGGAGGCTTTAAGAGAGATTGTGGCTAATTTCAGGGAGGCCTCCAGTCAACTGCGAGAAACCATCATAGCCTTCAACCGGATTACGGAAAAGGTCAACAGTGGTGAAGGTACCATCGGAAAGCTCATCCATGACGAAGAGACGGTCGAGACCATGAATCAGACCCTGGTTGCCCTGAGGGATATTGCTGAGAAGATCGACCGGGGTGAAGGGACCATTGGGAGACTGGTCAAGGATGAAGAGACCGTGGATAACCTTAATACGACGTTGAGCAGCATTAACGAGTATCTTCAAAAAGAACAAAGATTCCAGACCTATATAGACTACAGGGGAGAATATCTATTCGACTCTGAGGACATGAAGTCATACCTTTCACTTCGGATTCAGCCCAAAGAGGACAAGTATTATCTGCTGCAGATCGTGGACGACCCGGCCGGAAAGGGGAAAAAGACTGTAACTAGCACAACAGTGGGAGGCGTTACCACTACTGAGAACAAGGAAGAGATTGAGAAGGATGAACTCAAGTTCTCTGCTCAGATTGCCAAACGTTACTATGACTTGGGACTGCGAGGGGGGATTTTTGAGTCAACAGGCGGAGTGGCAGCCGACTATTATTTCTTTGATGACCGCCTGGTGCTCTCCATGGAGGCCTTTGATTTTGATCCGGACGAAAGCCCCCACCTAAAGTTCAAAATGGATTATACGCCATTTCAATTCCTGTACTTGACCGGTGGTTTTGACAATTTCATAAGCGATGAGGGCAAGGAATCCGTCTTTGTGGGTGTTGGCCTGCAGTTTTCGGATCAGGATTTAAAAACACTTATCTCCGGCGCCCCCATTCCCAGGTAAAGAACTTTGACTGCGTTTGCCCGTTTAAGATCCTTCAATAAGGGGGCCCTATGAAACGTCAGGTCGAATATTTTGAAAAGCCGGGCCCCCAGAACACCCAGGCATGTATGGACATCCTTTACCGACTGATCCATGATGAGGGCTACATGGATGCGGTCATGGCATCCACTTCAGGTGAAACCGGCATCATGGCAGCGAAAACCTTACAGGAAGAGGATGTTAACCTGGTAGTGGTCGCCCACTCAGTAGGCTTTTTGGGACCAAACCGGGATCAGTTCTCGGATGATGCCTTTGAGGAAATCACACGTCTGGGGGGCCACGTTTACAAAGGCACAATCCTGACCCATTCCATTGAAACCGCCCTGGCAAAAGAGTTTTCAGGGGTCTATCCCACGCTCCTTGTTGCCAACACCCTCAGGAGATTGGGGCAGGGGATGAAAGTCTGCTGCGAGATCGTTATGGAAGCGGCAGATGCGGGCCTTATTGTAGAGGGCAAAGAAGTGGTGGCCGTGGCTGGCACAGCCAAAGGGGCGGACACGGTTGCCATCATCAAATCCGCAGCTTCCAAGCGATTTCTCGATCTTTATGTATCTCAGATCGTGGCCAAGCCAGGATAGGCCATCTTGATGGACCCAAAAGACATAGAACGCATAAGGCCCTTCAAGCTTGTCAAGTATTTTACCTTTTCCAGTCTCATCGTCATCCTAATGGGTTCTTTGGCTTTGTCCGTGGTCATTGCCCGTCGTGCCGAGACAGTGCTTATCAAGAAGAGTGAAGACTATGCTTTGCTGATGGCAGAAAACCTCAACCATCAGGTATTCCTCCAGTTCCTTGTTCCTGCAGCCCTTCAGTTTGGTCAAGTCATTAAACTTCGGAACAAAGCTCTCTTTGAGCGTTTGGACCAGGTTGTCAGGAATACCCTTCACAGCTTCACGGTAGAGACAGTCAACATTTTTGACCGCGAAAACAACGTTATCTTTTATAGCTTCGACGAGGACCTGGTGGGAAAAAAGGGGATAGGCGGCATTGACTATCAACAGGCCCTGCTTGGTAAATCAACCTCAAGGCTGATTCGAAGAGAAGGATTCCTGAGCATGCTCATGGGAACTCCGAAAGAGAGCGAGCTCCGAACCTATGTGCCTTTACGAGCAGAAAGACCCCTGTCAAATATTGAGGGTCCCATCCTCGGGGTTTTCGAGATTGTTCAAGATCTCTCTGATGATTACCAGACCATTGCTCACTTCAAGTACAGGATCATGGTCACCTCTGTTTTGATCATGGGGCTCCTGTTTGTTGTGCTGCGATATATCGTAAAACGCGGTGAAGAGATCATCGAAAAGCGGGCTCGCGAGCGACTCCTCCTAAAGGAAAAACTCAATCAGGCCGAGCGTCTTGCAAGCCTTGGTGAGATGGTAGCTGCTGTCTCTCACGAGATACGTAATCCCCTTGGGATTATTAGCAGCACGGCCGAACTGTTGAAACGAAAGTTGACCCGCACGGACCCCCAAGACCAGCTTGCAGACGTCATAGTTCAAGAAGCCACCCGCCTCAACAGTATTGTGAGTGATTTCCTTAACTTTGCGCGGCCTCCGACACTGAACTTGACATCATGCAAAGTAGAGGACATTCTGGAGGAAAACCTGACTTTTCTTGCTCCGGAGATCCAGTCAAAGGGTTATGAAATCTACAAGAAATTTGCAACACATGTGCCGGGAATACAGGCGGATCCAGGGCTGCTGTACCAGGCTTTTTCAAATATCTTGATGAACGCCATGCAGGCGATGCCTGAGGGTGGATCCATATACATTGAGGTGTCAGCCCGGGCAAACGTCCTAACGATTATCTTTGCCGACGAGGGGAAGGGAATCCCGGACGAAGTGCTGAAAAAAATCTGGGAACCCTTCTTTACGACAAAAGAAAAAGGGAGCGGTCTTGGGCTTCCCATCGTGAAGAAAATAGTTGAAGGCCATGGTGGCGCCGTTGGCATCGGAAATGGCCGGGAAAAGGGAGCACAGGTTACTGTTACGTTGCCGGTAAAAGGCGTGAAGCAGACATAGCTCAAAAAGTCCGGGCTGCGCAGATCCCATAAGCACTCGGGGATGAAGGCTTTTTCTTGCGGGCGAAGACCTGTTCCAATAACAAAGATATCGCCTTCCGGAAAAAACCTTCATTGCCTGGGTTATTGAGAACTTACACAGGAAATAGCCAATGGAGACAATTCTTATCGTAGATGACGAGAAAAATTATCTTGTCGTCTTGAGCGCATTTCTATCAGAAGAGGGGTATGAAACCCTTACTGCAGATAACGCCGAGAGCGCCCTTGAGATCGTGGAATCCACGGACCTCGACCTTGTTCTTACAGATATGAAGATGCCCTCAATGGACGGCATTGAACTGCTAAGGCACATCAAGGGAAAGGCTCCTGACCTGCCTGTGGTCATGATGACGGCATACGGAACCGTGGAAAAGGCGGTTGAGGCTATGCAATTGGGCGCATTTAACTTTATCCTGAAACCCTTTCAGAATGAAACGCTGAAGCAGATCGTGGATAAAGCGGTTCGCGCTTACAGCGTTCTGAAGGAAAACCGCCGCCTTGTTCATGCACTTGGAGACCTATATCGCTTTGATAACATCATTGGCAAGAGCAAGCCAATGCAGGCCATATTCGAGATGATTCAACGGGTTGCCCACACTAAAGCTACGGTACTGATCACAGGTGCCAGCGGCACCGGCAAGGAGCTGATTGCAAAGGCGATTCATTTTAACAGCCCTCGGAGCAACAAACCGTTTGTGGCTGTGAGTTGCGCAGCCCTTGCCGAGACCTTGCTGGAAAGCGAGCTCTTCGGTCACGAAAAAGGGGCCTTCACCGGCGCCATTGCCATGAGAAAGGGCCGGTTTGAGCTGGCAGATGGAGGAACCCTGTTTCTGGATGAGATCGGTGAAGTGCCGGCTTCTTTGCAGGTGAAGCTCCTTAGGGTTCTTGAAGAAATGAGCTTTGAGAGGGTGGGCGCCACCAGAACAATTGCAGTTGATGTGCGTTTGATTGCAGCAACAAATAAGGATCTCAAATCAGAGGTGGAACAGCATCGGTTCAGGAAAGACCTCTTTTTTCGCCTAAACGTGGTTCACATCCAACTGCCGCCTTTGAAGGAGCGGTCTGAAGACATTCCCCTTTTGGGGGTTCACTTTGTCAACAAATATGCCCGGGAAGCCGGCACAGGGCAGATGACCATCTCTGCTGAAGCCATGCGCTTTTTGTGTAATCACAGCTGGCCCGGAAATGTGAGGGAGTTTGAGCATGCCATTGAAAGGGCCGTGCTTTTGAGCAAGGGAAACGAAATTACCATGGACGATCTGCCAAAGGACCTCATAAGTTTTGCAGACCTGGAAATCCCTGTAGACTGGCAAAAGCTATCTAATCTTCCCGAGACGCTGGATGCCATAGAGAAGAGATTAATCAAAAAGGCGCTTTCCTTGTCTAATAACGTTCAGTCTCGCGCGGCCAATCTTCTTGGAATTCCCCGGAACAATTTGCAATACCGCCTGAAAAAATACAATCTAGTGTAGTGTCTCAACGATGGGTTTACAATTACTGTCATGCCGGACTTGATCCGGCATCCAGTTCTTTTTCTGGATTCCCC
>JAFGFW010000166.1 GCA_016930875.1 Deltaproteobacteria bacterium
GCGTTGTCAAGGGATCGGCGTAAACGACTACAGCCTCACCCTTGACGCCTTGCATCTGCAGCACCCTCGGCTTTTGCAACGTTAGGGATCACTGTCGCAAAAAATTGAGCAAGATCTTTTCACCCTCCTGGGTTAGGAACGATTCGGGGTGAAACTGCACCCCTTCAATGGGAAGTTCCTTGTGCCTGATTCCCATGATCTCGCCCTGCTCCGTCTCAGAAACGATTTCCAAACACCCGGGCAAGCTGGCACGGTCTACCACTAAAGAGTGGTAACGGGTTGCCTCAAAGGGTCGCTGGACACCCTTGTAACATTTTTTACCGTCGTGATAGATGCGAGAGACCTTGCCGTGCATCAGACGGTCGGCTGGCACCACCTTGCCCCCAAAGGCCTCGGCAATGGCTTGATGTCCGAGGCATACCCCCAGGATGGGAACTCTTTCTGCAAAATAGCGAATTGCCGAAAGCGTAACCCCTGCCGTGGCAGGCACTCCTGGCCCAGGAGATATGACGAGCCTGTCCGGTCTGAGCCCTCCAAACTGTTCAAGAGAGATCTCATCGTTTCTAAAGACCTGCATGGTCTCCCCAAAACCCCCGAAGGCCTGAACGAGGTTGTAGGTAAATGAATCGTAGTTATCGATAATGAGTATCATAGCTCTGGTCCATTCCTTCAGCCCTCACTTTTTACGAAGCCGTCAGTCTTATGGCCTCAAAAAGCGCCCTGGCCTTATGCACGGTCTCCTCATATTCCGTGCTGGGCACTGAGTCAGCAACAATGCCGGCCCCTGCCTGGACAAAGGCCTTTTCATTCTTCATAAAGATGGTGCGAATGGTGATGCCAACGTCCATGTTGCCATCAAAAGAGAAATATCCTACTGCGCCAGCATAAGGACCGCGGCGACAGGGCTCGAGTTCATGAATGATCTCCATGGCACGCACCTTTGGCGCACCTGAGACCGTACCTGCTGGAAAGGACGCCCGCAGCACGTCAAAGGCGTTCACCCCGTTTTTTAGAATTCCTTCAACGTTTGAGACGATATGCATCACGTGAGAGTAATGTTCCACGACCATAAGGTCCGTGATTTTAACCGTTCCGTATTCTGCCACACGGCCAACATCGTTTCTTGCCAGATCGACCAGCATGACGTGTTCAGCTCTTTCCTTGGGATCAGCCAGAAGTTCGGCTTCAAGCCTTTTGTCATCAGCCTCGCTCTGACCACGAGGCCTTGTGCCTGCAATGGGTCGCAATGTAACGCGCTTTCCCTCGAGTCGGACCATCACCTCCGGGGAAGAGCCAAGGAGAGCGGTGTCCTCAAATTGCAGGTAAAAGAGATAGGGCGAAGGATTGATTCGACGCAGCGCCCGGTATACGTCAAAAGGCTCTGCTGCCGTGTCTGTCTCAAAACCTTGGGACAGCACGACTTGAATAATCTCTCCCTGGCGGATATATTCTTTTGCTTTGGATACCATGGATTCGAACTGTGCCCGGGGGATCTTCTGTTGGATGGGGCCAGACATAGACGTTTCTCGATGTTCGGTTTCCACGGGTGGAGGTTGCTTTAGCTGGTCAATGATCGAATCGATATGGTTTACGGCCTCATTATAACAGGCTGCGGGATCGGCCTCCGTGGCCACATGAACATTGGCAACCACCTTGATGGATTGTTTCAGGTTGTCGAAAATCAGCACTGTTCGCGGAACCATGAACCAGGTGTCCGGAACGCTGATCTCATCAGAAAGGTAGTCCGGAATGGGCTCGAAAAAAGACACTACCTCGTATCCGATGTAGCCAACGGCTCCGCCAAAAAAACGGGGGAGGCCTTCTACCGGAGCCGGCCTGTATGCGGCAAGGAGTGTTTCAAGCAAACGAAGAGGGTCTTTGACGGTTTGCTCTTTAGATTCATTTTTTATCTCGATGCTTGCAAGGTTGCCCCTGCTCTTGAACGTGAAGATGGGATCGATCCCCATAAAACTGTAACGACCCCATCTTTCGCCTCCTTCCACGCTTTCGAGCAGGAAGTTATAAGGGCCGGTGTCAAGCTTTCTGAACACACTGATGGGTGTTTCCGTGTCGGCAAGGATCTCTCGATAGACCGGAATCAGGTTTGACGTTTGAGCCAGTCTCATAAACTCATCTTTTTTAGGGTGCATTTCTTCTTCCATTCACAAAAAAAGCCGTAGGTTGCAGCACCCCACGGCCTTAGAAAGAGACAAAAAAAGCCGTGGGCCTTGAAGTGGCTCACGGCTTTGGCTTAGACCTGTGTCAAAGCTAAATGGGCAGGCACACTCCAAGTGCTGTGCCGCACCACCACCAGTTATGTCTCATCTCTTCTTTCAAAGTCTGAAAAGATTTCCTTTTTTCAAAATTTTTATTAAAATACCAACCATTGGCCTTATTGTCAACAAAAATCTTAGACGGTGTCAAAAACAATGCTTGACAGCAGGGATGCACTGGCGTATTAGTAAATAAATGTCTGGGAGAGAAAAAATATTGACGACTAACAATCTGGACAATCCGAGAGTGTTTGTCTTTTGGCGCTTCTTTTTTGCTTTTAGAAGCGTCCACCTGGATGTCTAACCCAAAAAGTTAAGCACCCCGGGTGGACCGAAGCGGTCTGCTCGGGGTTTTTTTGTTGCCTGAAGCCCCGAGAAACAAGATTCTCGGGGCTTTTTTCTTTGGGAGGTTTAGCCATGATTCTCGTTTTGGAAAACAGCATCACACAAGAGCAAAAGAACCGCATCCTAAGGATACTCCGCCAGGGTGGGTGCATTGTCCGTCAGATGTCAGAGGCAGGACAATGTGTCATAGGGGCTACCGGCAATGCTGGTCACGATCCTGGTTTTTTTCAGCAACTTCCAGGAGTAGCAAAATTAGTGCCTATTTCCACGTCTTTCAAGCTGGTAAGCCGGCAGATGCATCCTGAAGACACTGTGGTCGACGTGGGAGACGTAGCGGTTGGCGGGGAGCGCATCGTGGTCATTGCCGGCCCATGTGCGGTTGAAAGCAGGGATCAAGCCCTCACTATTGCCCGCGAGGTCAGAAAGTATGGAGCTGTCCTGTTTCGTGGCGGGGCCTTCAAGCCGAGAAGCTCACCCTATTCCTTCCAGGGCCTGGGAGAAGAGGGTCTCAAGATTCTTGCCGAGGTTCGGGAGGAAGTTGGTCTAAGGGTTGTTACCGAGATTACGTCACCTGCCCAAGCGGACATGATGATGAAGTACGTGGATGTTGTGCAGGTTGGGGCTCGAAACATGCAAAACTTCGAGCTTTTGAAGTGCCTGGGGCGCCTAGGAAAGCCGGTTGTCTTAAAGCGGGGGCTATCGGCCACTATTGAGGAATGGCTCATGTCAGCCGAATACATACTTTCTGAGGGTAATAACCACGTTATCCTTTGCGAACGCGGCATTCGCACCTTTGAACCGTATACGAGAAACACCCTTGACCTGTCCGCCATTCCAGTGATCAAACAGCTCACCCATCTTCCGGTGATCATCGATCCGAGCCATGCCACCGGCATCCGCGAAAAGGTCAGTCCCATGGCACGAGCTGCCATTGCCGCAGGGGCAGATGGCTTGATGATTGAGGTGCACCATGACCCGGACAGGGCGCTTTCTGATGGCGACCAGAGTCTTTATCCAAAGCAGTTCGGGCGGCTGATGCGTAACATTTATGTGATTGCGCCGGTAGTAGGGAAGCAGCTTGATTTTGGCTATCTTGATAAAGCCACCGCCGTGGATCACCTGGGTAAAACCAAAGGGGGAGGGAGCAAAAACGCTGCCTTCTTGGGAGAGATTGGGACATTCAGCCACAAGGCCTGCATGCAGTATTTTGGGACAAAGCTAACTGCTGTGCCTATGTCTTCATTCAGGGCCATTTTTGACGCAATCAAGAATGGTGAGACCAAGTTCGGTGTGGTGCCATTGGAAAATTCTCTAGCCGGCAGCATACACGAAAACTACGATCTCCTTCTCGAATATGATTTGAGAATTATCGGAGAGATCACACTTCGCATTGTGCACAACCTGATTGGCCATCCAGACGCCAAGATAGAAACCATTAAGCGAGTCCTTTCACACCCCCAGGTCTTCCAGCAATGTCGACAGTTTCTGGACCGCCATCAAGACTGGGAGCTTGTTTCAGCAAAAGACACGGCCACGGCCGTCAAACGCATTAAAGAGGCGGGAAGTCCGACCGATGCTGCCATTGCCGGTAAGGAGGCAGCCGGCCTTCACGGGATGGAGGTCATTGAAGAGGGGATTGAGACAAATCCGAGAAACTACACCAGATTCGTGATAATAGGCGCCCAGCAACTTGAAAACGGGCCACGGCACAAGTCTTCTCTCATCTACTCAACGGGCAACCGCCCGGGGGCTCTCTATGAAACATTAAAGGTGTTTGCCGACCAGGGCATCAATCTGGTGAAGCTGGAATCGCGCCCAATCCCTGGGAAACCATGGGAGTACATGTTCTATGTAGACCTTGAGGCAGATGTTGAGTCAGACTCGTTCAAACCCATACTCAGCGCTCTTGAGGAAAAGACGGACTATCTCAGGATACTGGGGAGCTACTAATGTATCCCAATGTCGCCCTCTGGGAATGCGGCTGAATGTAGCGTTCAAGTTTACGGCATGTGCAGAATGGGCTACTGCGAAGCGGTTTAATACATCAGTCGCAAACCTAACGCTTTTGGGACTGACGCTGTCGTGGGGAGGGTGATATCATGGCCATAGCAGATCTAAGGATGACACACTGGCAGCGGTTGAGTACTTACCTCCTATTTCAGCCGCAGTGCGTGGATGAATACTTTGTGAACCTCGTCATCCCTCTTCATCGTTTTTGGCACATTTTCAATTTCATACTTTCCATGAATCATTTCGATGAACTGGAGCATACACCTGCGGCGTACGTCATGGGCCAGAAAAACGGTGCCCTCGGGGCGAAGATATTTTCGAAACAGCTTAATGATCGGTTCTATGAACGTGACGTTGAAGATCAATTCCGAGCCGCAGATCACATCATATGTCTCCGTCAGATGCGGGTCATTCCAATCTAGTTTCTTTACGGTGACGGTATCAAGGCCATTGTGTTCTACGTTCATGCGCAGCAGTTCAAGGGCATCCTCTTCATATTCGGTGACTGTGATCTTGTAGCCGAAGGCTCCAAGGAATAGGCCTGTAACCCCCATCCCCGCACCAATTTCGAGTATGTCCTTTTCCTTTCCTAAACCAATGCGGATCAAGTGATCAGCCAATACTAAGGATGCTTCCCAAATTTTGACCCAGAACGGGAACTTCCTGATATATTCCTCCCCCTGCTCTTCAAGGTTCTTGATGAACACGTCCCAGTTCGCTACCCCAAAAAGATCAAGCTTTTTGCCGCCTATAGCGATGGGAATGACTTCAAGTTCATATTTGTCTTTGAGAGGTGTGGTCATAGTTGGAACTTCCCATTAACTCAAATCTTGCATAGTCTCTTTATTCTTAAAGTTAATGCAGAAAGGATTTCCCAGTATTTTTCAGGGTGTGATCATCTCGCATGTAATTGGCCTGGCTGCCGTTTCGTTTAATCGCCTCGAAGCCCTCCGGGTCATAGGCCTCAATGCCATATTCAGGGGCTTGTTCAGGGCCTGTCTCCCGGCACAGCGCTATGTGCCTTTCCAGTTTAGCCACCGAAAATGAGATCAGCTCCTTGAGGAACCCAAAGGCGTGTCGCATCTGGTGAAACCCGTATCTCTTCATCATGGCAAAGCCTTTAACGGCATCTTCTTCGGCCTTTTTGTTCGGCTTATCCTCGCTTGTCGTGCACGCGGTCTGAATGGAGGGAATTTCCAGCCTTTTGTTGATCTTTTCCATAAGGAGGTTTGCCATATTGTGTGAGACAAGACCCAGATCCACAGCATAGTTTTTCTGGACGTTGGCAATGGAGGGGAGCCCAGCATGGACGACCATGAGGCCCGGATTCACCAGTTGAGTCAGGGTAATTCCGAACAGGGCTTCGGCATGAGTCAGGGTCAAGAGACTGGACATGGAATAAGGACCGGAAAGTCCGGCCATTGGCATGGTGGATACGTAGATGGGGATGCCCTTGCGTACGCATGAGAGAAATGGATCGATCATACTTTCGATCACATTCAACGGACTGTTGATAATGGAAAACTGTACGGTGAGGTGGCCCCTGGTCTCATGGATCTCCTTTGCCCGAGCGATCCCCTCACCGGTCACCGTGCCCACGTAGATGGGTTTGTCGCAGTTTTCGATAATCGTATCCATTACCTTCACTTCTTGATTTCTTATCAAGACGCCCCTGGCCATGAATTGGACCACATCCGCCTCATTTACGATCTTGGCTATTCTGGCAAGATGTTCAAATGTCGGATCCACGAGTTCGCCGGTCTGATCATCATAGACAAAGGGGGCCGTTCCTCCGACACCGAAGGAGTTATCACTGATCCAGTACTGGTCCCTTTTGGGCGCGGTGTTAATGGCCTGTTGTACTAAAGGGGCAAGGATATGAAGATGCCCCGTGGTCTCATCAAAGGCGGCTAAACCAGTATCCTCAAGAATCTGCCTTATTTCCAAAGAGGAGCACTTTACTCCCACCTCCTCCAAAACCCGGAGGGAATCATTGTGTATCTTTTCCAAAAGGTCACTATCTTCAAGATCCATCTTAGTCCCTCACGTTGACCGGTTACACGCCACCAGGGATACGTAAAGCGAATGTTTTTTGACTTCTCCTGGAGTGCCGCCCCAAAGCTAATCCCCTATTTAAACGGGTCCCACCTAATGGTCTGTTTTTCATATGAAGGTGGGAAAAGCCGCAAGAACTCGTCATAATAATAGAGCTCTTTGAAAGAAGCGAACGGCAAGCCATACGCCGCTTTTGGCCTTTGCTCTATCTCTCTGCGGTCGATTTTTTCGGAGATTAGATCATCCATAACGTCATCCGTGCCCACACCCATGGCAAATCTGAGTTTTTCGCGATTGGCGATCTTTTCAGGGAGCATATCTCTGAATGCTTCTCTTAAGATATACTTTTCAACCTGCTTTTCTCCATAAATCTTCCATTCCATGGGAATCTTTTGGCTCAACGCCACCACTTTTGCATCCAGATAAGGCGTTTGATAATCTACAGCATTAGCCATCCATCCCCGATCCAGCCGCCTCAGTGCCGTATTGTAAGCAATGTCGAGTAACTTCTGAGCAAGCCGTTCTCTTTGTTCATTGCTTTTCACTTCAGGACTTTTCAGGACCATACGATATCCCCCAAACAATTCATCAGCCCCCTCACCAACAAGAACACTATCGGTATATTCTTTCACCATTCTGGAAACATAGTAATTGGAAATAATACCGGATATGCAATCCTCATCAAAGCTCTCCAGGTACCAGACAGCGTGAGAAATAAAATCAGTAATATCTGTATCAGAAATCTTGTAGATATGGTGCTCCATGCCCAAAAAATCGGCCATTAACTTCGCGTTTTCCAGGTCCGGCCCCGGAGCTTTTCCGATGGCAACGGTGAATAAGTGTACATCAGGATTGAACTCCTTGGCTATGATGGCAACAATGGAGCTATCCAGGCCGCCGCTCAAGGAGATGCCTCCTACACCATCCATTCTCTTTCTTACGGCTTCTATGACAAGCTCTCTTAGAATGCCGGCAGTTTCCTTGATGTCCCCCAATTCAGGCACCTCAGGACTAAATGGCTCAAACTCCTTTATCCCTTTCTTCGTGCTGTACAAACACCCAGGAGCAAGCTCCTGGATATTGAATGGTACATGCTCTGCTAACGCTTTCATCTCTGTGCCGAAGAAGAATGTGCTATTGTCCGATCCGAAAAACAGGGGCCTGGCGCCCACATGATCACGGGCCAAGATTACTTCATCATCCTTTTCCACAATAGCACAAGAAAAACTCCCTTCCAGGCGTGTAAAGCAATCCCTCTCATACTTTTCATAGTACTGTCTGAAAAGCTCTATATCACTTTGGCCTTCGGACCTTTCATTGAATAGTTCTCCATTGAAGAGAATATACGGGGGTTGCTCAAGGGCCGTACAATAAGTCCTGCGGGGTGTCAGGTTCACTTCGTTGGCGCCCACTGCTCCCCTATCATCGCTTAGCGTGCGGACAATGCTGTTATCCGGGCCTCGATGACGCATCAGTTTCAGCATCCTCCCCAATTGCTTTGTACTGTCCTCGTTGATCTTGCCGTGTTGAGATATAATTCCGGCCACACTCGCCATTTTTCTACCCTCCAAATCTGTTTTTAGGGTTTATGTGACAAAGACTTTCCCAAGATTGGCTGTTGTGAGCGGATCTTCCATATACATCCCCAAACCGTTGCGTTTGATCGATTCCATGCCTCTATCGTCATAAACCGGCATCGCCACCTCAGGGGCGTCGTCAGCGGTGACTTCCTCTGCGATCCGGATAGCCTTTTCCAGTTTGGCAAAGGAAAAATCTATAAGATAACGCAAGAAGGCAAAGGGATGTCGGATCATATGGAACCCGTATTTCAGACACAGGGCCTGACCCATTTTCGCATCAGCATAGGCCCTTTCTGTGGGGTGGTCCTCATGAGTGGTGCCTGCGCTCTGGAATGTGGGCAGATCCAACATGAGATTCAGATGGGTCATTAGTATGTTTAAGAAATTGTGACTGATCAGGCCATAATTGGGATTGTATTCGATCCTTGGATCGGCAATAGTCGGAAATCCGGCATGAATGCAGGTTGTTCCGGGATTCAGTAACTGTGCGGCACAGATACCAAAAAGGACTTCAGCATGGGTCATGGCCAGGACCCCGTTATAGCAAAAAGGGGCGCTAATACCAGCCATGGGCATGGCAGAAATAAAGACAGGCAACCCGGCCTTAACAACCTTAACAAAGTGCTCTGAAAAGTTTTCGTTTACCTCAAGGGGCGAACGGGTAAGGCAAAACACGACCATGACGTTCTTTCTTTTTTCATGCAGCTCTCTGGCGCCAGCCAGAGCCGCATCCGAGGTCACCGCAAAATAGATCGGCTTGGTGCAATGCTCAGCCATGATGTTCATTTGCTGGACTTCGTCCTTGAGCTTCACGCCTCTTCCCATGCCCGCTACGACCTGATTCTGCTCAGCAATCCGGGCAATCTGAGCCACGTGGTCGGCCGTGGGAGGCCCTCCGCCCTGGCCGGTCTTGTCGTCATATACGTATGGGGCTGTGCCGCCTATGAAAAAGCTGTTCATGGGCACAAAGAAATCACCCATACCAGGAACGGTCCGGAGGCACTGCTCAATCAATCCGGAGGTAACAAATACACGGCCTTCATAGACGATTGCCAGCCCTTCCGCCTCAAATTGTTGAAAGACATCTTGAATCCCTGGCTGTTTGCAGCCAACACCGAGATTTTCCAGTATCCATAATGCATCCTCGTGGACCTTGAGAAGCATGTCCACGGTCTGCTCGCCCAGCAAAGCCTTTGATTTTCGAATCTGTTCGAGGTTCACAAATGCATTCCCAGTTTATTGTCTATTGGGTAAAAGGGACAAATGAACCAGGGGAGCCTACTTTACCCTGTGACGTCTTTCAGCACAGCAATCGCCTCAAAGGCATCCTTGCAGTAAGCATTGGCTCCAATCTGGTCGGCAAATTCCTGGGACGTTGGGGCGCCGCCGATGAGCACCTTCACAGTATCGCGAAGCCCCTCTATTTCGAGCTTCGCGATAACATCTTCCATGACCCGCATGGTAGTCGTGAGAAGCGCTGAAAGTCCCAGAAAAGGGGCCTGGTGGTCCCTTACGGCTGCTACAATCTGGTCGGTGGCCACATCAGCGCCGAGATCTACGACTTCGTAGCCTGCGCCTTTCAGCATGATGGAGACAATGTTTTTGCCGATGTCGTGGAGGTCGCCGGCCACGGTAGCGATAATGAACTTGCCTTTGCTTTCCACGCCCGCCTCAACGAGATGGGGACTCAGGATGTCCATGGCAGCTCCCACACACTCGGCTGATGCAAGCATGTCCGGGATGAGATACGTTCCCAGGTCAAATCTTTCCCCCACCACCTCCATGGCTTGGGTCAAACCATCTAAGACAATTGATTTGGGGTCAATGTCTTGCCCAAGGGCCTCTTCCACAAGTTCGGTGACCGCGGGTTGGCCCTCTATGCCTTCATCGAAACCCTCATCCTCAGCCACAACCCTTCCTTGTATGACATTGAACGCCACCTTCTCCAGAAGTTGCTGTGTGTCCATTATAGCTCCTCTCGAATTCCACTCATTTTCGAAAAGCCCGGGTGTAGCGTCGGCAATGCCGATCTTTGCCCACCAACACCTCGCCTGTCTTGACCGCGCCCATCAAGGCCTTGTCCAATGGGTCCGTAATAGCCGCATCCAGGCCAGCGTAAACGGCCATATGCAAAAAAGCTGCGTTAAGCCCGGTTCGGCCAGGCAGGCCATATGAGACATTGGAAAGGCCCATGACCGTCTTGACGGCAGGCAACCGCTTCTTGATCTCCACAATGGTATTGAGCGTCACCATGCCCTGTTTGATGTCCGTGCTGACGGGTATGACCAGCGGATCCAAGTATAATGTCTCGGAGGAGACCCCTTGCTTTTCACAAGCGGCTGCGATCTTTTCGCAGGCGCGGAGACGCCCTTCAACAGTCTTAGGGATGCCGGCCTTATCCATCGCCAGCCCGACTAAAGGCGTGTCGTACTCGCGGGCCAAGGGTACCACCTGTTCCAAATTATTTTCCTCCGCCTTCGTCGAATTGATGAGGCTAGGTCTTCCATTTCGCGCCTTGAGCCCGGCTTCCAGCACTGCGGGATCCGCGCTGTCAAGGCAAAGAGGAACCTCGACTTTTTCTTGGATCGCCTCAATGGCCCATTGCATGGAGCAAATTTCGTCCTCGCGGGATCCCACCCCCGTGCCAACGTTCACATCAATGAAGTCGGCTCCCGCACCAGCCTGAGTTCTTGCCAGGTCTAAAAGTCGGGCTCTATCCCGTTCCAGTACGATGGCTTTGATGCCTGCCAGACTGGCATTGATTTTTTCTCCAATTATGATCACCGATGGTTTCTCAAAGCTTAATGCATAACAAAGGATCTCAATCCCGGAATTTCTCTCCCTACCCGTTTTCTTGCTTCTGACGGAATAGCCGATTGCCTCGGCCTATTCAGAATCTCTTTGACTGTTTCGCAGGCGCGAGCCTCGGCGTCGTTTGCCCCGGCGGCCTGCCATTGTGTTCGTTGTTCGCGATCGCTTAGTTGCGGAACGTATTGCTCAGAGCGCATGTGCCGGCGCGTGTGGCGCGCAGAGACAAAATGCCCTCCCGGCCCTGTCTTTTTGATCAAATCGAAGGCCAGAGTATCCTCATTGACCTGGATGCCTTCCACGGCCCGCATGATCATGCCGATGATCTCGTTGTCGATAACCAGCTTGTCGTACGAGGCGGTCATGCAAAACTCGAGAAACCCTGCCGCGTCATGGATGAAATTGCCTCCCGCTAAAGCAACCATCAGGCTGGTAATGGCTGACTCGTACCCTGCCTGTGCATCGTTTACCTTGGAATCGGACATGCCTGCTGTTGCATAAAACGGAAGCAGGTAGAACTGGGCCATTTGGGCAGCAGCGGCGTTCATCAATCCCATCTCCACAGCGCCCGAAAGGTACTTCATGTCCCGAAGATCGGTGATGGAAGAGATACAGCCGTACAGGGTGGGGGCGCCGGGATTGGCAAGCTGGGCCAGCATGACGCCTGAAAGGGTGTCCACGTTTTGCACCACAAGGTTGCCGGCCAGCGTAATGGGCGCTGTTGCGCCGCAAAGGGGTTCTGTTGGCACTACCACCGGGATTCGGTTGCGAGCCGCCTCCATGGTGAGTTGGGCATAGCTTTCATCCAGCACAAAGGGGCTGATGACGCAGGTCACCATGGAGATAAAGGGCCGCTCTCTCAGTTTCTGGGCAGAGCCCGCGATAATTTCCGCCATCTTGATGACGTCTCTGACTCCTTCTATTGTATAGACTCCGCCCATCACGTGTTTTTGGGTGTGGTTCAACGCTGCGCCAAAGCGATTTACGTCCACATCCTCCACAGGGAGATCACTGGGGTACACGTTAAGCATGTAGAAATGGATGTTATCCAGGGCCTCCACAAGGCGGGCCATGTTCACTACATCTTCAAGGATTGCTCTCCGGGAATCCTGAGCTCCGGGCTCCAGTACGTTCAAGGCAGTGCCGCCAGTGCCCAAATACACATTTTTGCCGCCGATCTCGCAATCGAGATCCCTGGTCTGCGAGCGACCGCAAAGACGAATAATAGGGGGGGCTTTATGGATTAGTTCCTCCACCAGACTCGGAGGAACCTTGACCACGTGGCTGTTTTCATCTACGTCGGCTCCTGCACCGAGGAAGAGATCTCTGGCCGCAGAGGAGTTCACCTGCACGCCAACCTCGTCAAAGACCTTGAGGCTTGTTTCATGTATTTTCTGAATGTCTTCACCGGTCAGAGGCTTGTAATGCCCCCCAGGCAATCCTTTTCTCACTTTCATCATCTGTCCTTCAGTGGTCGGTTCAAAACGGCTTTTTGGGCCCTGCTGTTTGCTATCTCCTTCTTGCTATGCAATCTGTTTTTCTACAGTCCAGGCAGGGATTGTAAGGAGGGGAGTTTTGGGGAGGCTCAGTGTGCGATATTCCGAAGAGACCTGAAATCGACTTGCGTGGCAGCATGAGGCAGGAATCGAGCAGCTCAACCCCGGTAAACTCTGAATCGAACAAGGCGAAGAGCTTTTTCTGATCTGTCACAGGCCAATCGCAATAACCTGGACTAAAGCGCAGGGTAGTCGACTTGCTTTCCGTGGCGAATTTGGCTTTCTTGCGTTCGTGAAACTGTTCAACCATATTCTCAACAGCTATGGAGGCCATGGCATCCAGGACATAGGCCTCGGAGAGGCAATTTGCGGCCATGAGACCAACAATCTCGTCTTCAATCCGGCTTCCTACAGTAGCTACAAAGCAGATGATTTCATCCGAATCTCTGAGCGCTCGTGAAAGCTTTGGGCTTCTAAAGGTTGTGCCCCCTTGGATAGCAACAGATCCACTGCCAACGTTATCAATTTTCTCGATTCGATAGTGCAAGCGTGGTTCGAGCAGTGTATCTAATGTTTCCTCGCAGCACTCCAGTTTTGCGTTGAGGGAACACGAAAAGCTCTGACGTCCTGCACCACCAAAAAGCCTGGACAATTCGTACCGTTGTACGCTTGGATTAATTACCATCGGTCCCATTGTTTTCCCTTGGATTAGTAGAGTGTTTCACAAAAACCTTTCCAAAATTTGTCATTTCGAGCGAAGCGAGAAATCTTGTTCTGGCATTATTCTTATTATGATAAAGTATTCTAATATAGTACTAAATCAAATTATTTGAGTTGAAATCGTATACCAGAGGAATTCTAGTTTGTCAAGGCACAACTCGCGGCCACGTCATTTGACGAGATAACCAGTTGAACTAATGAAAGTTATTTCCTTCATCAATGTTCGGGTTTTCCAATGTTTGTCGGGAGGCTGTCCAGTGTGGACTACTCGACTTCCAAATCCTGAACTTCGAGCATGTGGGTGAGCTTTGTGAGGCCCCGAACGATCTCCTCTATTTCGCCTTGGGGGAGCCTCTTAAGCCCATCGATGATCTTCTGTTGGATAGGGGGTGGGGCGTTATCGGCGAGCCTCTTCCCGGCCTCTGTGAGCTCGATAGTAATCACACGGCGATCCGGGGACTTCCTTAATCTTATCACGAGTCCTTTTTGTTCCAGACGGTCAATGATGCCGGTGACCGTGCTGGACTTTACCATAATGTACTTGGCGATTTGCGAAGGAGGCAAAGGGCCGTATTCGTAAAGGGCAAGGACGCAGTTGAGTTGGGGGGCGCTCACTTGATATTTTTTGTTCAGCTCCTTTGTGTAGAGTTCTCTCGACTGCAAGAGTCTACGGATTTCGTAGATGATCTCTTTGACAAGATCGTGCGGAGCCTCGAAATCGGTCGCTCGCGAAGGCGTTTGGACGTGGCTTGACATTGCAGTCTGTCCTTTGTACAAAGATTTGAATTGAAATATTCCAACAAGGAAATCTTTCTTAACACGAGCAGACCTGCTGGGCAACACAATTTTTGAGGTTGGTATTAAATGTGGTTGGTATTAAATGTGGGAATGGGGATATTCTATAGCACTGATGTCAAGCAAAAAATTGCATTTATCCACGTTACAAGATTCGATCCCGCCAAAAAGACGGCGGGCAGGGGCCGGCCCCAATTAGCCCATCGGTATGGAGTAGTCCTGTATTGCCTGCCCCGTTGAATGCGAAGCTATATTCTACCGGGGTCCCTCCAGAGGTCCTAAAATGGCCCCAACGCTCGTGCTCGGGCTCTCTCGCCGAATATATTCTTCGGTAAGTCCCTCGGTGATCCACAGCCCTTTCGGAGGTACCTCATGCTATTCAAGAGCCTGTCCGAAATCTCGATTCCTGAAATTGACAGCATATTGAGCAGAGACTATGATCAATAGCAGGCAGAGAATGCATAGGAGCAAGCCTGCCCCGGATAATCTGTGAATATGATGCATACGTTAGAGCACTTGATAACGATACTAATTCCATAGGGCAACGGGTGGCAGGTCAAGCATGATACGTGAGAGTATTTCTACAAACCTACAAGGTGAGATCAGAAGGGCAGCAGAGATCCTATACCAGTCGCAGTTGAACCTGGCCCTGACTGGTGCAGGTATTTCCGTTGAATCGGGCATACCGGATTTTAGAAGCGCCGGCGGGCTTTGGGAGCGCTACGATTTCATGGAATACGCCACCATCTCGGCTTTCCGGGCCAATCCGGAAAAGGTCTGGCAAATGCTCGCGGAGATGGAGGATGTGGTCAGGCGGGCAAAGCCAAACCCCGCCCACAAAGGGTTGGGTCGGCTCGAGCAGATGGGACTCCTTCATACCGTTATTACCCAGAACATCGACAACCTCCATCAAGAAGGCGGTTTCACCCGCGTCATTGAATACCACGGGAACTCCAAGACACTTTCCTGCCTCCGGTGCCAGCGTCAATACGGACTGGATGAAATCGGCGACAAGGTGCCCCCCACATGTGCTTGCGGCAAGGTACTCAAGCCGGATGTCATTTTCTTTGGAGAGGCCATCCCTCCTCGCGCACTTCATGAGTCCTATGATCTTGCTTCCTCCTGCGGATCACTTCTGGTCATTGGCACGTCTGCCCAGATAGCGCCTGCCAATACTATTCCTGTGGTGGCCAAGAAGGCTGGCGCCAGCATCATCGAGATCAATGTGGAGCCGACTCTTCTCACGTCATCGGTTACGGATATCTTTCTTCAAGCAAAGGCGGGAGAGATTATGGCCAAGCTGGTCAATGAGGTGGAAAACCTCATGAGGCAAAAGTAGTCATTTTGACCAAATTCAGTCATGGATGTATCTTGATATTACCTCAAGGCAATCCCTTTTTCTCTCTTGATAAAACGAAAGGTGCTTTCCCCCCTCATATACAAACGAATGAAAATTGTCTTCCAAATCTTTCAAGAAATCTTCAATGACTTCCTTGAATTCAGATTCATTGTTTGCGTTGTCTAACATGAAATCAAAGGTCATAATCTTGGTCTCCACGTATCTTTCCAATTTCGAACGTTGTGGACACGCAAGTTTTCCACCGGGCGCATCCTTGTAGAGATGGGCGGTCTGCCAAATAAGATCATAAACAGCCTTTCTGATATCTTCTTTTATGTCTCTTTCTGACATTTTCACCTGGCTGCCTCAAAGTAAACATTGTGGAGACAAGACGGATGTTCCTAATCTTCCCGATATTTGAAAAAATCATACCAGGCCATTTCTTGTTTTGTTCCATATCTTAGTAACCTCATGAATGCCGTGCCAAGACTTTTGAGTGCCTGGAAAGCCAGCTTTTTGTTTAATCCTGGAATAGGAATAGCTGGAGTAGGGGGATGGTTGCTGGTCCCGGTGGCCTCAGGGGATCTCTCGCTTGCCGTGTGTTTATCAAGGTAAGAGAGTTCAATGGTTCCCACGCAGCAATCACTACCTTCAGAAATCAGTCTGGGAATTTCTGGAACCTTGATATTAGGATTCAAACGATGGAAGGTGCCTGCCTCCATGGCAGCAATAATGGTCCTGCATATCTCAGGACAGCGCGCTAATATATGGGCCATGGGGCATGTGCTCACGACCTTAATGGCTTTCCCCTTGGTCTCCATGGTCCAGACGCCCTTCACACCGCCAAGGCCATCATCGAAATCCAGGATACGGCCTAGACTCCGGGCATCGTCTACATCAGTGCCTAAAGCCTCTTTCAGGATGAGGGCTCGATCAACGCCTATGTGATACATAACCAATTGGATAGCCTTAATCCCCTTTTTCCCAAACAGCCTGTTGACGGATGGAAAAAGCAAGGCCATAAATACGGCCATAATCCTTGTGAAGGATATGAGGTACGTATCCTGGTCCGGTGTTTCGGCCTTCCCCGGCATAAGCAATCTCCTAAATATCTATGAAATCCAATGCTGATTGAGCGGTACTCTGGGCAAGTTCTTCACAAAAGTCCATGTTTTTCGACCGGGAAGCTTTACCCAAAATATCAACACAATCCGCGCTGCCAAATTGCGATACGAATTTCTTGTAGAGCCTGCCCACACGCAGGCTGGTCTTAAAAGACGGATGAAGATGCTCATTTTGAAAAACCCTGCTTCCTTCTTTCATGGCCACCAGCCCTACTCTAAAGAGCCTGCCATGCTGTGTCCTACGCAGCTCCGTTCCATACACTATGCCCAGCGCCAAGACTCCACCCATGAAAGCACCACAAATATCGCCCTGGAATGCGATACCCCCGGATAATCCCCGGGCAATTCTTGAAATGGGACTTAGATTAAGGTCGAGCCGGGATTCAATGTGTGACAGGACAGCGCTGGCACAATGAAACTTCTTTGTGTCAAAAGGAGGCCTTACCCGATATGCACCTTCTGAAGGGGATCTCCTCTCAGCCATCTCAATAATGTCAAAGACAGATTCTATTGAGGTGTAGACAACTCTGAGGCATTTCATTCCTTTCAGCAAAAACCGCCTGATGTCATAGCCTTCCTTGAATTTTATGCCGGTAATATCCCTGCATTTGGTGCTACCAAAGCGTGTGTTGAATCTTCGGTAATACTCAATACAGTTAGGCCATAGGCGGTTGCAGTCATTATCCCGGTGATATAAACCTAAAGATAAGACCCCTCCAGTAAGGGCGCCGCAGGTATCTCCCTCGTGTCCGATACCACCACCCAGTCCAGTAGCTGCCTTTAGTATCTTCCTGTCTTCCAAATCCAGAAACCGCTGGATTGCCAGAAGGACGGCTTGGGCTCAGGTAGCTCCACCGAAGACGTATCTTATGGCTTCGGAAAAGGCCTTTTGTGTTCTGAATTCTGCCATAGATTTAGGGCTGGGTCAGAAATAACTTGGTAGAATTGGCGCTCAGATTTGGGTTAGATTTGGCTGATCTGATTGAGCAAAACCACAGGAATAGCAAGCTCTTTCGAGGATTTTGCGAATGAAGATCGGCCGAAAATGGCCTGAAGCTGAGATGCCAAAATGCCAAGTTATTTCTCACCCAGCCCTTAGCCCATGTGCCAATTGGTTTCCAATGCCGGAAACAACTTAATATTATATTTCCATATAGCAAAAACCGTCCCGAATCAACGAGCAAAAGGACCTATGTCTTGTTTGCCTGTATTTCTAGATGCTTAGACGTGGACAGTGAGTAAGGTCAAGCTGGTCATACTGGAAATACCTGGTCAAGGCCGAGTGTGGCAAGTTCTAGAAATATATTCCAGGAAGTGTGTGGAAACAGGCGGAAGGCAGCATACTACTTAACCCTACAACGACGTTTACCACTCCGTCATTCCGGCGAAAGCCGGAATCCAGTCAGAACAATCTGGAATATGGCTATTTTAGTTCATGATCACAGCTAGACTTCTGGATGCCGGATCAAGTCCGGCATGACAGAATCCAGAATTTGGTGTCGACGGTAAGTGTCGTTGTAAGGTTAAGGTCAGCCATATTCTTGACCTGTCTTGCCCTTCAAGCCGAATTCAGATATTGTAACATCCAATGAAGCCGATTGTTGCCATCATAGGGCGACCCAATGTGGGCAAGTCAACGCTCTTTAACCGCATGACGCGGTCGCGCAAGGCTCTTGTGGATGATTTCCCCGGAGTTACCAGGGACCGGATTTACGGAGATGCCCAGTGGGACGAAGTTTCTTTCACTGTGGTGGATACCGGAGGTTTTTCTGAATTTGAGTCAGAACAATTCGCGCCTCTGGTCAAATACCAGGTAATACAAGCAATGGAGGAAGCTGATGCCATCATCATGCTTTTGGACGGACGCGAAGGCGTAACCCCCGTGGATGTGGACCTTGTTCAGCGGCTGCGTCAATCAAGCACACCTGTCTTTTATGGCGTCAACAAGATTGATGGGCCAAGACATGAATCACTCATGGCTGATTTTTCCGTTCTGGGCATAGAACCCCTCTATCCTATCTCTGCCGAACACCGATATGGGATGGGGGATTTCATGGATGCCTTGATCGGCGTTTTGCCTCAGACAGCGCCCGAAACAGCATCCGACCGTATCAGGCTGGCAGTTATCGGGAGACCCAATGTGGGAAAATCTTCCCTGATCAATCGTCTCTTGGGAGATGAGCGCCTTGTGGTGAGTGAAGTGCCCGGCACGACTCGCGATGCCGTTGACAGCATTTGTAAGGTGAATGATAAGGAATACGTTCTGATTGACACTGCCGGAATCCGCAGAAAGAAACAGGTCAAAAAGAAGATTGAGAAATTTTCCATCATTAAAGCCCTAAAAAGCCTGGGTCGGTGCCATATTGCATTGGTCATGATGGATGCAGTCAGTGGGGTTACCGACCAGGATGTGCGCATTGCAGGATATGCATGCGAAAGGGGACGAGCTTGTATTGTTCTCTTAAATAAGTGGGATTTGGTGAAAAAGGATTCCGCAACGGCCGCGCAATATGTGCAAAAGGTCAAAGACCGACTCAAGTTCATGAGCTTTGCCCCTGTGTCGACCATTTCAGCCCTCACGGGCCAGCGGACATTTCAGATCTTTGACTTGGTCGACGCCGTGTATCAACAATATGCCACAAGGGTGAGCACCGGGCCGCTAAACAGGATAGTTAAGACTATAGTTTCTCGAAACGAACCTTCGATCTATCGTGGAAGACGCGTGAAGTTTTACTATAGCACGCAGACGTCTGCGGCCCCACCCACATTTGTCTGCTTTGTGAATTATCCAGAGGGCATTCATTTTTCTTACGAGCGATACATGATAAACGAGCTTAGAGAAGCCCTGGGGCTGGACAAGACTTCCATCCGGCTCATATTTCGAAAGAGAGAAAAAAAATGAAGGCATGGGGAAGGATGCAGAATGCCAAGTTCCGCGTGCAAGATCGGCCTTGACCATCAGGCATCCGGTATCCGGCATCAGATCCCACATTCCGACCATGGACCTATTTGATCAAATTGAAAAAGAGATAGAAAAAACAGCTCGTCCCTTGGCAGAGAGGATGCGGCCCCAGAATCTTGAAGCCTTTGTGGGGCAGGAACACCTGCTCGGCAAGGAGAGCCTCCTTCGTAATGCTATTGAGGAAGACCGGCTGTTTTCAGTCATTTTCTGGGGGCCACCCGGCTCCGGCAAGACAACTCTTGCCCGGATCATGGCCCGCGAGACAAAGTCCGACTTTGAGACGTTTTCAGCCGTGCTCTCCGGAGTTAAAGAGATACGGGAAGTTGTCGAGAAGGCAAAAACGTCGCGCCGCTACCATCAGAAAAAGACCCTACTCTTTGTTGATGAACTCCATCGATTTAACAAGGCCCAGCAGGATGCCTTCTTGCCCCACGTGGAAAGCGGGCTCATTACACTCATAGGGGCCACTACGGAAAACCCGTCATTTGAGGTGATCGCTCCACTTCTGTCCAGAGCACGGGTTATGTTGCTCAAGCCGTTTACAGATGAAGCCCTGTCATCCATCCTGAAACGTGCCTTGAGCGATGAAGAGAATGGCCTGGGCGAGTTCTCCTTGGGGGTGGAGCCGGACGCCCTTGATCACATAGTCTGGACAGCCGACGGCGACGCCCGTGTTGCCCTGAATAACCTCGAGTCGGCTGCATCTCTGGTTCAGGAAAAAGATGTCAGTCAAAGAAAAATCACCCGGGCCGTTGTGGAGACTGTGCTTCAAAAAAAGGCGCTGCGCTATGATAAGACCGGCGAAGAGCACTACAACCTTATTTCCGCCTTTCATAAGAGCCTGCGCGGAAGCGATCCGGACGCGGCCCTGTACTGGTTGGGTCGCATGCTCATTGCAGGTGAGGACCCTCTCTATGTGGCTCGCCGTATGGTAAGATTCGCCTCTGAAGATGTGGGAAATGCCGATCCCAGGGCGCTCTCTGTGGCCGTTTCCGCCTTGCAGGCCTTTCAATTTGTTGGCCTCCCCGAGGGAGATCTTGCCCTGGCCCAGGCTGCTGTTTATCTTGCCACGGCTCCAAAAAGCAACGCCCTTTATGCCGGCTACGGCAAAGTGAAACAGACCATCGGGGATACGGGTTCACTTCCGGCGCCCCTCCATATAAGAAACGCGCCAACAAAGATGATGAAGGATCTTGGCTACGGCAAAGGCTACAAGTATGCCCACAATTTCCAAGACGCCTATGTACCACAAACATATTTGCCGGAAAAACTAGGCGGGCAGGTCTTTTACACACCCACAGACAGAGGTTACGAGAAAATAATCAAAGAAAGACTCGAAAAATGGCGCAGACTTCGAGATTCGATGCTCAAGGATTTAGAAAAAGGAGTCCATTATTTCTGAAATCCGTGTATTTTCTGGGAGGAATTCATAAAGACAAGCACTTTTTTTCGTGTCTTCGTTTTTTCGTGTCTTCGTGGCAATTGTCTTTTTGGGATTCCAGTATATTCGACTTCGGTTAAAAGAAATGCAACCCATGTCAAAACTTTCAATACCAAGCGGGATGCTTGAATATGTGGAGAAGGGAAAAGGCGTGCCGTTGATCCTGCTGCACGGCGGCACGGGGAGTATACAAGAATGGGGCACCTGTATTGATTACTTTGCTACAAAATATCGCGTGATTGCGTATAACAGGCGCGGGTATGGAGATTCTACGCCGCGATATGCCTTTTCATGTAATTTCTATGAAGAGGATATAGAAGATCTGGTTGCCTTCCTGGATGTTCTTGGGTTGACAGCCCCCGTCTTTTTTTGTGCATTCAGTGACGGGGGAACAATTGCCCTGATCTTTGCAGCCCGGTTTCCTGAAAGAACAAGAGCAATGGTTTGTGCGGGAGGACACATATACGTGGATGAAAAGACATCCGAGGGGCTTCTTAGAACCAGGCGCATCTTTGAGAACCGTATTCAACGCAAGGGGCTTGAGGAAACACCTCAAATTCGCAGTCAAAGGGCCTGGTTTGATCGATGGCTCAGCGTTGACTTCAAACCATTTTCCATTGAAAATATGATGTCTCAGATAAAATGCCCGGCCTTAGTTGTTCAGGGAACCGAAGACGAATATGCAGACACAGGCCATGCCCAAAGGATCGCCGATGGGATTGATGGCTCAGAACTCTGGCTTGTCAAGGGGGCCCGGCATTGGGTACACGGCGAGGAATATGCTGGAGTATTTAATGAAAGGGTGATGGCGTTTTTTGCTGACAAGTAACACTCGGGGTTTTGTTATGGTTTAACCATTGTCGCTATTGCCTGCGGAGGTAGAGCAGATGTTGGATTATCTAAAACATGCTTATGAACAGATAGAGGCCGGTATTCTCTCAAAATGGGCAGTTCTTTGGCCTGTTCTCGCCAAAGCCGCCCTTGTGTTATTAGGCGCGGTCTTGGTTTGGGCATTTTTCAAACGCGTGCTGAAAAGGGTTCGAACAAGGGCGCAGAAATATGAATTTGTCCGTCATCATGAAGAGATATTTGGCCTTATCCAAAAGGCCGTCTGGTATACCCTGGTCTTTGTCATCGGCATATATATGTTAAATCTATTTAAGATACCCATGTTGGAGAAGATCTTCTACGCGGCCCTCATTATCCTTCTAGCTATGCCGGTCAAAGACTTCACCCTGCTCTTGCTCAGGTATCTTGAACAAAACCTCATCAAGAAGACCGAAAGCAAGGTCGACGACATCGTCTTTGATCTTTTGAACAAATTCTCAGGTGTTATCATATTTGCCGTTGCGGTCCTGCTGGCCCTTGATGTGCTTGGCATTAATGTGGTTCCTTTTGTGGCAGGCGCTGGCGTGGCAGGAATAGCAATCGGTTTTGCAGCCAAGGATACCTTGTCGAATCTTATAGCAGGAGTCTTGCTCATCATGGACAGGCCCTTTGAGGTCGGTGACCGGATCGAAGTGTGGTCTGCGCCGAAAAACTCAGCTTCATGGGGAGACGTGATCGATATAGGCCTTCGGGCCACAAAGATCAAAACCACAGACAACATCGTCATTATCATTCCCAACAATGAGATAATGACGCGCGACATCATAAACTATACGACAATCTCAACGGATATCCGTGTCCGGATTCCCATCGGTGTTTCATACGATACAGATATCAACAAGGCCAAGTCCGTCATAGTGGACGTGGCAAAGACCGCGGAATGGGTCCAGAAGGAGCCCCCGCCCAAGGTTGTGGTAAGGCAATTCGGGGAATCATCGGTTGATCTTGAGCTGCGGGTCTGGATCAGGGATGCCCGAAAACGGATGGATACGATATCCTATATGACGGACAAGGTTAAGGAGGTCTTTGACAAAGAAGGGATAGAAATCCCATACCCCAAACGGGATATCACAATCATGCAGCCAAGTTAAGAGTGCCCCCGTGGCAACGTCAAAGTCGATCGAGTTTTCTCAAACCAGAGGGAGGTGCGAGCCCCTAAAATCCGAATATCGAAATTCGAATACAAAAAGCGTTCCAGTCTCTATGTCGCTATCTATCTGAAACTTCACACAGATATGCTTCTGTTTCGGAAATTTGAGCTTTGGCCATTTGGATTTGTTTCGGATTTGCGGCTGACGTCTTGAAGACAGCACGAATTTGCGGCTGACGCCTTGAGAACGGCACGTGCTTCGGATTTCCGGGCTCGCACGGCTTAGGAGGTACAATGAGCAAGTTTCCAAAAGATGAAGATTCAGCAGATCAGATCTCTTTAGAAAAAGAGTTGGAAATGGATGAGGAAGATCCTGATCTCTTTCATAGGGATGACATGCGTGATCTGGAGCGCAGCTCAGATGTTCAGAGGCTGAGTAATCGAATGACCATGCTGTTCATACTGATTCCGTGTCTTCTTTGCGCGATCTTTGTCTTTGCCTATCTGGACATCAGGGAAAAGCTCAACCAGTTCCAAAGCACAGGATCAAGTCAGGTGCAAGCATTGTCTGAGGATGTGGTTGGAAACCTGACATCTCTGGCGGATAGGCTATCGACCCTGGAAAAATCCTCAGTTTCCATCCAGGAAAATCTGGAAAAAGACCAACGGGAGATTAGAAAACTCGTCACATCGAAAGTTGACAAAGAGGCCTTTGAACGAACCGGCAAAAAACGTTCTGCAGAGGTCACCGGTGGCTTTTCAGCATTGCGAAAAGAGATGGCAGCGCAGAAGGCGTCTGTTGAGAAGTCAGTGAAGGAGCTGGGGGAAAAGCTCGACGAAGGGACCGCTACGCTTTCGGCCTTCCGAGACGACCTGGTGAAGCAGAAAAAGGAATTGGCCGAGGTCCTTCAAGTCATTGAGGTGATACGCAACGAAGCTCGCAAACAGGAATTGGACATCAGTCGCCTGTCAGAGGACGGGTTAGATAAAGAGCAATTAGACAACCTCTTTAAGGAGCAGCGGGCAGGAATGTCTCTATTGCGACAGCAAATACAATCCCTAAAGGGCGATGTCTTGTGGATGGAAAAAGAACTCAACCTGACCGGCAAGAGAAGTAAAACCCCGGCGCCGGGCACGATCATAGAACAAGACATCGCGGAATAGCTCTTTGCGTCACAGGGACACTATTCAGGGCTTGATCTCGAAAGGAATCGTAGACAGCAATTCGCCGTCAGGTCCGAGCACATCCACATGCCATGGTCCCCACTCGTGAGGCTGGATTATTTTTGAGCTCTTGGTTCTCCAATTGGCGCTGCCTGCGGCCAGAACAACCCCGGCCCGCTGCATCTCTCCGAAATACCAGACATGAGTGACAGTGGTTGGTTCCAGAGCCCCTGTAATTCTGGTAAAACAGTAGAGCTTGCCAACGGATGCATTGAAAGTCGTGCCAGCGTTTACTGGCGCCCGATCGACGACGTCTTCGCAGATCGCGGCATCTGTGACTTCCAGCGAAACAGCCTCCTGGGCCTGAATCATCGATGTTTGAAAAATACAAACCGCCATTACCAGAGCTGCAACAACAGACAAGGATGCTTTCATGGGCTTGATCTCCTTGGTCCCGACCTCAGCGCCTGCGTCTGAAAGCCGGATAGTGTTTTCGTCCACGGGGACTTTTGGGGGCCGTGATCGCTGTGTGGGTGAACCACAAACAGGGCATCGGTTGCCTTTGCGCATTATGCCAAACCATTCATTAGAGCATTTGGGGCAGTATCGCGTACTCATAGCACACCTCCTGTCTTCGTTGTCAAGCTTAAGCATCTGCACGCCACTTGTTTATGCAAATGACAGGCCATTGGTGGCACATTGGCACAGGAATGCTTCAGGCACCCCATGTGTATCCAAGTTTTTTCAATCCGCGCAAGTATCAATAACTCGGCGAAGGCTTTTTCTTCCATGCGATATCAATCATGCCTTTGTTCCCTCAACTACCGTCAACATTTTGACAAACTGTGTGTGTATGCATCAACTCCTTCCAGGATGCCGCTTGCCAGTCCAGCAATAAAATCTGCGATTGTCTGAAATTAGATGTGATTATACATCTGCAATTTTCTGGGATGATTCTTGTTGCAATGAGCCTTGGATAAGGAAAACAATGATTATTCCATTACGCTTGATCGGTCTGTTTGTCATTCTATTGTTAGCTGCTACGACTGCCGGCACTTCTTGGGCAGACCATAGTTGGGTAAAAATCGGCGCGTTGGCAAAAAGATGGGCTAACAGTGCATTGAAGACAGGGTGCCGCTGGAAACTGAGTCCCGCCTCGGCGGGATTTACGAAGCCGTCAGTCTTTATTTTTTTGCGAGGTGTGGAGGGGCGGGGTTGCTTTAGTCTTGACACATCTCCGAATACGTATATAATGTGCGTAAATGCAAGGGGGTGGTTAGTGTGAAGACTGCAACAGTTGGTGAAATCCAAAAAAATTTTGCCCGGGTGCTCAGAGACATAACCGCCGGAGAAGAGGTTACCGTTACAAAAAGAGGAAAACCGGTAGCCAGAATCATAGCGTTAGGCCCTAGGAATCAGATTGACTGGCCTGACTTCTATGCTGAAGCTGTTGAACTGAAGGGCAAACCTGCCAGTGAGATAGTTATTGAAGGCAGGGAGGGTAGATTCTAGGTGCTTTACGTTGATACCAGCGTGATCGTCAAACTCTATTTTAGAGAACAATATTCTCTAGACGCATCAAATTGGCTTAGGAACAACGATGAAGCTATCCCTTTGACCAGTTTTCATGAACTGGAGTTCAACAATGCTGTCTACTTGAAGCGATTCAGGGCTGAAATCACAGAAAAGGAGGTCGCACTGATCTTGTCAAGATTCGATAAACACCAAAGAAAAGGAATATACTATCGCCCCCAACTGAATTGGACCGAAATATTTAGCTACGCCCTCGATCTGTCAAAACAACACACCCGAAAAACTGGGGTAAGATCATTGGATATTCTCCATGTTGCCTCAGCCTTGTCAATGAAAGCAGACAGGTTTATCACTTTCGACGACAGACAGTCCAATCTCGCTTTTCTTGCCGAACTAAAAATTGACCGAATCTAATCTTGTCTATGCGCCGCCTCATATTCACGGTTCATCTCAGCGATGTGGCCGTGATCTGCAAAACTGAAATATGTATTGTCCCCGATAATGAGGTGCTCATGGACCGGGGGACGCGAGGGGGACGTTGTTGACCCACACTTTCAAGTGTACATCTCGCAACAAAATCCTCAATTGTTTGGAATCCAGATGTCGAAAATTGGCACTTTCAATTTTTTTTGGCAGGATTTTTGCTGTCTAGGAGGAGGCGATCAAGTCTTTCCGTATTGCACTCTTCGTCTTGTTGGTAGAAGGCAAAACAGAAAGGAACTTTGTCATGGCCAGAAGTCCAGGCTACGAAGAACTGGGACAAAGGATCAAGATAAGGCA
>JAFGFW010000167.1 GCA_016930875.1 Deltaproteobacteria bacterium
TATCTAATGATGTCCGAATCATCCCGAATAGTTGGAAGTAGTCCCACCCACCGTTCCTTTATTACTCATCTTATATGTCCCCCCACATGGGAGGCCAAATGAAATGAGAAAAATGGTATAGGCGGCCAGGGGAAAGCCTGAACAGTTTCTCTGTTCGTTGACTTAAGATTGAAATGTGAGTATATTTTATAATGGTTATTGACGGCAAAGTAAGATCAGCGGCAAGAATGACTACGACAGGTTCCGATTGACTGTTTATTAAGGAGAAAAACTGATGAGGATTTTGAGAGCGACATTGTGGGGATGTTTTGTTCTGGTGGTCTTGGCTGGTTTTGTTCAAGCCGCGGAGCAAAAACAAACTGTGCAGCAAAAACAAGCTGTGGAGCAAAAAGACGCGGCGCCGGTTATCGAGGTTGAAAACCCCATCTACGACTTTAAGCAGGTGGCCCAGGGAGAGACAGTGAAACACGAGTTTCGCGTCTTTAACCGGGGCACGGCCCCCCTGCAGATCAAAAATGTCAAGCCCGGTTGAGGCTGCAGTGTGGCCAGGTTTGACCGGACCATCCCTCCAGGAGAGGAGGGCAAGATTATGTTGGAAGTGCGGACAAAGGGATACCAGGGCAGTTTGCACAAGAGCGCCCGGGTGTTTACAAACGACCCCAAGCATCCCCAGGTGACCATCGGCATGAAGGGGAACATATGGACTCCCATCCATATAAATCCCAGGTACGCTCATCTCAACGGAATTTTGGGAGACAAGATCGAAAGGGTAATCCAGTTACGGGGAGAAAAGAAGGAGCCCTTGAGCGTCGAAATCGCGTCGGTCTCCATTCCGGATAAGGTTGAAGTAGAGCTACGGGAGGTCGAAAAAGGTCGTAGATATGAGGTTAAGGTTAGGAACAAAGTCAACAAGGAGACCAGATACCAGGGGCAGGTGAAACTGACGACCAACTATGCTGAAAAACCTGAGCTGGTGATCCGGATTTTAGTCAATATCGGGGCGCCCGTTGAGGTTAGGCCGAAGGTTTTGAGCTTTGGCCGCATGTCAGATGAGCGGATGCAGGAGTTGAAGAAAAAAGGCAAATTCATGAGACGTCCGGTCATGATTATTTTGAACAAGGGCAATGAGTTGAAGATTGAAAAAGTAGAACTGGAAAACTCGCTCTTTAAGGTCGTTACCCGGCAGATGCAGCGAGGTCGAACTGTGCAGCTCATGGTTGAGCCAATTTTTGATAAGCTTCAGAAGGGGCCAAACGAAGACCATATGAAAATTTATACGAACCATAAGGACAGTAAGGTCCTTGAAGTGCCCATCAGGTTTGAGATCTTGTAACAATTGTATTACTTGTAGAATGTGAAGCCTTTCCGTATCATATTCATGGGCACTCCGGAGTTTGCGGTGCCAACCCTCAAGGCCCTTCATGGCAGCAGCAATGACGTCCTTGCTGTTGCCACCAAGCCAGACCGGCCAAAGGGACGCGGCCGCCGTTTGGTTGCATCACCTGTCAAGCAAGCTGCAAGTGCGTTTGGGTATCCTGTATTGCAGCCGGTTAAGGTAAAGGAATCCTGGTTTCTTAATAGGATAATCGGGCTAAATCCGGACCTCTTTGTCGTAGTTGCCTACGGCCAGATTTTGCCGGGCTCGGTTCTGGCGATTCCCCGCGTGGGCGCCATCAATATCCATGCGTCTCTTCTTCCCAAATATCGTGGACCCGCCCCCATCCAGTGGGCAATTATCAATGGCGACAAGGAGACGGGCGTGACTACCATGTGGATGGATGAGGGTATGGATACAGGGGACATACTCCTGACCGCCAAAGTGTTGATTGGCCCGGACGAGACTTCCGGGACGCTTCACAACCAGTTGGCCGAGACGGGGGCTGGAGTGCTGATTGATACGTTGGAGCGGCTCAAGCAGGGGCATCTTGCAGGCACGCCGCAGGACAAATCAAAGGCCACGTATGCGCCCTTTTTGAAGAAAGAAGACGGATGTATCGACTGGACCAAGGATGCAAACTTCCTGGATGCTTTTGTTCGCGGGATGAATCCGTGGCCAGGGGCTTTTACCTTCCTTTTTGGCAAGAGGCTCAAGATATTCAAGGCAAAAGATCTCCAGAAGGGGACTCGGGAAAAGCCAGGGATCGTGTTGGATGGCTTTCCCGGGGATCTTGGCGTGGCAACGGGCCGGGGGGTCCTGGCTTTGAAAGAGGTTCAGCTTGAATCCGGAAAGCGGCTTGATGTTGAGGAATTCTTGAGGGGCTGCCCTGTGCCGCCTGGCACAATCTTGGGGTAACCTGGCTATGGCAGCCATTGCACGGCAGATTGCCCTTTCGGTTTTAGGCGCTATTAATGACTCGAACGTCACTCTGGATCATCTGCTCACCCGGGCCTTTGAACAGAAGCCTCAACTGATTCAGCGCGACCGTGCCTTGGTTACGCAACTGGTGTACGGGGTCCTCCGGTGGCGCAGTCGCCTTGATTGGGTGATTCAACACCTTGCAAGAAGTCCCTTTCACAAGATTGACCCACTAGTCCTGAACATCGTTCGCCTGGGGCTATATCAAATATTGTTCCTTTCCCGGGTTCCTGTTTCAGCCGCAGTTAACGATTCTGTTGAACTGGCAAAAAGGAGGGCGCCGAGTTGGGTAGTGGGGTTTGTCAATGCCATACTTCGATCAGCCGCGCAGAGGAAAAATGAGATCCCTCTGCCGGATTATAACGATGACCCGGTTGCCGCCATTGTCATTCAGGAATCCCACCCTGCCTGGATGGTCAAAAGGTGGGTGAAGCGTATGGGCGTTGAAGATGCTAAGAGGCTTTGCAAGGCGAACAATGAGATCCCTCCTGTGACGGTCCGCGCCAATACTCTAAAGGTCTCTCGGGAGAGGCTGGGCGAGTCTCTCAGCGCCCATGTGAACAAGATCAGGCAGACCAGGTTTGCTCCTGAAGGGCTCATCCTCAGAGGTCTGCGACAGTCAATCCGTGAAATGCCGGCGTTTCAGAAAGGCTGGTTTCAGGTTCAGGACGAGGCCGCGCAACTCATAAGCTACCTGCTTGAACCAAAACCTGGAGAGATGATTTTGGATGCCTGTGCGGGCCTTGGCGGCAAGACCGGACACATTGCCCAGCTTATGAAAGATAGTGGAAAGATAACGGCCGTGGATTACCAGGCCCGCAAGTTGTCCGAACTGAAAGCCTTCATGACAAGGCTTGACATTTCTTCAGTTACAACATTACGCCATGACCTTGCAGCGTCTATTCCTGAGAAGCTCGCTGAAACCTTTGACCGAATATTGCTTGATGCACCGTGTTCTGGTCTTGGCGTCATTCGGAGAAACCCTGACATCAAATGGAAAAAACAGGCAGAGGATCTCGCCAGACTTCAAAGCAAACAGCAACGTTTATTGGCCGGTGTGGCTCGATTAGTGAAAAAAAGGGGGCTTTTGGTTTACTGTGTCTGTAGTTTTGAGCCCGAAGAGGGGGAGAAGGTATTAGAAGATTTTTTGAAAAGCCGCAACGATTTTGCTATAGATGCTCTGTCTGCCGGACGCGAGGAAATCTGCGGACCTTTTGTTGACAGGTCAGGTATTTTCAGAACTCTACCGCATGAGCACGACATGGACGGGTTCTTTGCCGTTCGCCTGAGAAAGGTTGCGCCGTGAAACCGCTTTTTAAGATAGGCGTGTTTTCCTGTCTTTTTATCGCCCTTGCCGGGATCACCGGATATCTTACGTTACGGCTCATTATCAGGAGCGAAGATGTCGTGGTCGTGCCTGACCTGGTGGGAAAGGATGTTGTGTATGCCTTAGAGCTCCTTACCGACCTGGGACTCAACACCAAGGTTAGGGGCTATGAATACAGGGCCGATATCCCAAAGAACCATGTGGCAGGTCAGGAGCCTGGGCCCGGCTCTGAGGTTAAGAAAGACCGTGATATAAGGATCATCGTGTCCAAGGGGCCAGAGACTGTGATTGTGCCCAATCTTGTGGGAGTGGGTGTGCGCGAGGCGAATATTGTCATGGAAGATAACGGGCTCATAAAAGGTGTTGTGTCAAAAACTTACAGCAAAGGGGCTGTAAGAGGAGAGGTCATAAGCCAGGTTCCGCCTCCTGGCGAGGTAGTGAAGCGGGGGGATGCTATTGACTTGCTGATCGGCCTTGGCAGGCGGCCGGTTAGATTCAAGATGCCCTATTTGGACGGACTGGCCCCGGAGGATGCCATCCTTATTTTAGAGCGTTCTCAACTCAACCTGGGCCGGATACGCTATGTTCAAAGAGATGACATGCCCAAGGACGTCGTGGTGGAACAAGACCCTCGATCCGGATTCCCGGTTGTTTCCGGACGCCTGGTGAATCTTACGGTCAACAGGAAAGAAAAGGTTCTGTTTCGTGACAAGGGACTCTACCTTTTTCGTCATCATGTCTGCCATGGTTTTTTGAAGAAGCACATCCGGCTACGCATCAATGCCTTTGGCATGCTTTACGATCTATATGAGGTGTTCGGGAATCCGGGAGAAGAGATCTGGATGCTCCTCCCGAAACATCGTGAAACCACTTTTTTCCTGTACGAGGATGGGGAACTCACCTTGAGTCATTCCTTTGCAACGGAGGCCAATCTGCCTTCCTTCCCAGAGGTTGAAATGGGAGATCTTTGGTGATAGATGAAAGTGAAAGGAGTTATATGAAACTGATAGCGCCATCCATATTGTCAGCAGATTTTTCAAGACTCGGTGACGAAGTCAAGGCGGTAGAGGCTGCCGGGGCAGATTGGATCCATGTGGATGTCATGGACGGCCATTTTGTCCCCAATATAACTATCGGGCCGCTGGTTGTGGAAGCGGTTAGTAGGGTGACCGAACTCCCTATGGATGTGCACCTTATGATTGAAAATCCGGAACAGTATCTTGAAATGTTTGCCAAAGCAGGGAGCGCCTATCTGACGGTTCATGCAGAAGCTTGTTACCATCTACATGGGACGGTTCAGGCCATCAAGAACCTGGGTGTCAAGGCCGGAGTGTCGCTGAATCCGGCGACCCCCCTTTCAAAGATAGAATGGGTTTTGGAGGATGTGGACCTCGTTCTTGTCATGAGTGTAAACCCGGGTTTCGGGGGCCAGAAGTTCATTCCACAGGCCATTCAGAAGATAAGAGACCTCAGATCCATTATCGATTCAAAGAACCCGAACGTCCTTATTGAGGTTGACGGGGGCGTAAACCAGGATGTCATTCAGTCTGTGTCAGAGGCAGGGGCCGATGCATTTGTGGCAGGCTCGGCTATCTTTGGGAGCTCCGACTACGGTGCGACCATCGGAAAATTTCGTTCTCTTATCGGACGCTAAAATGAATCAGACAGGATATACAAGATGATCAGGGTATGTTGCTTTTTGCTAACCCCCCGCATTTGATGGCTTTTTCCGAACTCGTCGATTTTGACCTACCGGCAAATTCTTCAGCAATTGACTAAAGTTTTCCTGGTTGGTTTACGATAAGAAAACCGACCAGTCAGTGAATGGATGGTCAGAGCCTCCTCCTTGATTTGTCTGAATTTGCACTCAGGACTGTGTTCCGGCATTTTCTGGGTGCAGCTTCATGGGATGTGACCCATTTCTGGTTGGGTAAAACGTTGACGGAAATTTGACATCTCACGGCCACAATCAAGATGAAGAAATGGAAGATGCCTTGTAACTATTTGAAATAACACATTCTGTTGTTTTGGCTCGATTATTGCTTGACCGTCCAGTCAGTGAATGAATGTTGACTTGTGGATTCAGGAGTGCTAAGGGGGCCGATTGAAATGATTCAGCCGTTCAACTCAAGGTTTCTAACACCGACAAAGACGTTTCGGCGTCTATCTGTGCTTCTTGCCATCCATGATTCTTCCCAGATAAGTCAACACAAGATGGCGCGGATTACACATCTTAGCAGTTCTATGGTCAATAACTACGTTAAGGAGCTCCAGGAAGAAGGGCTCATCAGGGTGAGCGGCAATACGAACCGAACCCAGACGTATCATCTGACGTCTTCCGGACGAGATTTGCTGCTTTCGTTGTTGCTTTCATATTCCACTGAAATCATTCAGCTTTATGGTGGCGTCAAGCGGGAGCTCGCCAAGAGACTGCAGGGTATGCACGAGGAAGGTATTCGCACTGTAGTCTTGTTCGGGGCTGCAGAAACCGCTGAAGTTGTTCTCGCAGCCATAAAGGAAACCCCGCTCACCGTTACTGCCGTGGTGGATAGTGATTTTAGCAAACAGGGCAAGGTTTTTAGTGGGTTTACGGTTCAGAGACCAGAGCGGCTCAGCCAGATTGCCGCAGACGCAGTTGTAATCACTTCCTTTGCCAAGCAGGAGGAAATCCACGATTTTGTTCGACAGGTCGTGGGAGAACGACTCGAAGTAGTAAGACTTTCCGACTTGTAGGAGCTCTGATGAAGGTTCTGATCACCGGGATTACCGGGATGGCCGGAAGCCATCTGGCAGAATATCTATTAGGTCAAGGCGCTTGGGAAATTCATGGGGCTCTGAGGTGGCGAAGCAATAAGGAAAACATTGCCGCCTTTGAAAGAGACGTTCATTTGCACGAATGTGAACTCCGAGACCCCCATGCCGTGCTCCGGTTGTTGCAGGAGATCCGGCCCCAAAGGATTTATCATCTTGCATCACAGAGCAATGTGACCGCCAGTTGGAATTCCCCGCGTGAGACTCTGGTCAACAACATCACTGCACAACTGAATATATTTGAGGCTGTCAGAGAGCTGGAGCTAGCGGATACACGCATTCATGTCGCAGGCAGTTCAGAAGAGTACGGTTTAGTCCATGAACATGAACTGCCTGTCAAGGAAACCAACCAGCTCAGGCCCCTGAGTCCGTATGGGGTAAGCAAGGTTGCTCAGGATGCCCTGGCCTACCAGTACTACAAGAGTTTTGGCCTCCATGTTGTGAGGACAAGGGCGTTCAATCACACCGGCCCAAGACGCGGGGAAGTCTTTGTCACGTCCAGTTTTGCCAGGCAGATCGTGGAAATTGAGATGGGCAAGACAAAGCCGGTCATTCGAGTCGGGAACCTGGAGGCAAAACGTGATTTTACCGACATACGCGATGTGGTGAGAGCTTATGTTATTGCCCTTGAGCGCTGCGCCGCCGGAAGCGTTTACAATATCGGCTCTGGCTCGGCTTACAGCATTAAGGAGGTCTTGGATCTGCTGCTTGGCATGACCAAAGTGATTATCCATGTGAAAGAGGACCCTTCACGGAAGCGTCCGTCAGACGTTGCTGTCATGGTCAGTGACAGCTCGAGATTCATGGAAGAAACGGGATGGCGACCTCACATTCCATTTAGGCAGAGCCTGTTCGATCTGCTCCAATACTGGCGAGAACAACTCAGTCAACGATATGGATCTGCACGCAAGGATGAATTCGCTGTTCGTATCGCTGAGTTGAGCTGACTGTAATTAAAAGAAAATCCGGAAGATCCTGGAAATCCTGTCCAGACTAGGAAAACAAAAAGCGAAATGAAGACCATTCAAATCGGCAATCGTGTGATCGGTCCTGATCAACCCACTTATGTCATTGCTGAGATTGGTATTAATCACAATGGTGACGTGAGGCTGGCCAAGGAACTCATAGATGTGGCTGTGGATGCAAAGGTGGACGCAGTGAAATTTCAGAAACGACACCTTCCCAGTCTTTATCCAGAAGATGTGCTTAATGATACCCTGAAGTACGAACAGAATTTTCAATACATGATTCCTATTCTGAAGGAGGTGGAACTCAGCGAAAAGGACTTTGTTGCGCTAAAAGCTTACTGCAAAGACAAGGAGATTGAGTTTCTCTGCACCCCTTTTGATCTTCACAGCGTTGATTTTTTAATGGCGCTGGGAGTCAAGGCGATTAAGATCGCTTCTGCTGACCTCACCAATTTGGAACTGCTGGAATATGTAGCTGGGAAGGATAAACCCATGGTGGTTTCAACCGGCATGTCCCATTGGGGAGAAATCGAGAAGGCTGTAAGGCTTTTACAAGAAAAAAAAGCGCCGTTTGCGCTGCTCCATTGTCGCAGTGTCTATCCGGTGTGGCCGCGTGAGGTCAATCTCAGAATGATCAATCGGCTGACACAGTTTGGGTGCCCCGTGGGATACTCTGGTCACGATGTGGGTATCGTCATCCCACTTGTGGCGGCATCCATGGGGGCCTGCATTATTGAAAAACACATCACCGTGGACAAGAAAATGCGTGGTCCTGACCACAAGATTAGCCTTGAACCTTATGAGTTGAGGCGTCTGGTGCGCGATATTCGCGTGGCCGATCAGGCCATGGGTAAGAGCAAGCGGTTTTTGTTGCGCGGAGAAATTCTGAATCGTGAATTGTTTGGCAAAAGCCTTGTCGCTGACTGTGACATACCTGCAGAAAGTTGCATCACCCGGGAAATGATTAGGGTACAAGGTCCGGGGAAGGGTCTTTCGCCGAGCAGTATGGATGAACTTGTTGGCAAGGTCATTCATAGGGATCTGAAAAAGGGTGATTTTTTTCTGGAGCAAGATGTAGAAGGCTACTGCAAGGTGGATTTTTGCAACTCTTTCAAAAGCCGCTGGGGCCTCATCGCCCGGTTTACCGATCTACGCGAGATGGGTAAATACAAGCCGGAAGTGATCGAGTTTCACCTGGCGGAAAGGGATTTTGAGCTGGGTTTTGAAGGCAACGGTTTACACCATCAAGAATTGATTGTCCATGCTCCAGAGTACTTGGGCGATCAGCTCTTCGACCTGTGCAGCGGTAATGAAAAGACACGGGCGAGGTCTGTAGGCCTGGCACAAAAGACAATAGGTCTGGCACGAATTCTGGCGCCACATTTCAGGGGCGAGCCCAAGGTCATCGTCCATCCAGGCGCCATGAGTCTTAACTCCAAGTTAGAGAAAGAACCTTTGCGACAGGCGTTGATCCAATCGCTCGAGGAAATCAATTGTGACGGGATAGAGATATTATTCGAGAATCTTCCTCCCTACCCATGGTATTTCGGCGGCCAGTGGAAGGGAAACTACTTCATAGGCGCAGCAGAGATCCGTTCTTTCTGTGAAGAGACTGGTGCGAATATTTGCTTCGACCTCTCTCATGCGGCCCTCTATTGCAATGCAAAGGGGAAGAACCTCTTAGAGTTTATCCGTGTGGTCAAGCCATTCATTCGGCACATTCATTTTGCAGATGCCTATGGCCTGGATGGTGAAGGGGTCCAGATAGGCGAGGGAGACATTGATTTTGACGAAATTATGCCTCTCTTTGCTGGTTACGAGGGGACGTGGGTTCCCGAGATATGGCGCGGGCATCTGCAGGGAGGCAAGGGTTTTTTGGAGGCATTGAGCAGACTTAAGAGATACAATCTGTAGGATGGATATTGATGGGGAGTCGATGTTTTCAGATGTGGAGAACCAGGCTCAAGTTGGAGTTGAGATGTGCCGGCAAGGTAAATGACCATTCACTGCATGGACAGTACGGTCAGTGTCATGGTCGCGTTTCAGAGCTGCACGGTTTTGACCTCCTTAAATCAGTAATATAAGGTGGCCTGAGCTATCTTGTAGCCGCCGGTTGCCTTAAGATAACAATATTATTGAATAGTTAGGTCCGATAAAAATCCGTAATCAAAGGGGCGGAGCTGTGAACGCAGATTGGGACTGCGGATTGGAAGAGACTTAGCGTTATCATTAATCTTTCAATTACTGCAATCCGTGAAATCCCCGAAATCAGCTTTAGAATCAGTGACATGAATATTTTGATGATCACGGCAAACGATCCTGCAGGCATGGGGCTTGCTTTTACCAACGCAATCAATCGTTATTCTGAACACACTTGCCGATTGATAACGACGGCCGAAAGATACGGTTTTGACTATGAAAAGGATATTCACATCCCTGATATCGAAGACGACGATTTCGGAGAAGTGGAACAGTTATTGAGGGGTGCAGACATCTTTCATTTTCATGTGTTGCAGGACGAGAATTCCCACCTAGGTCCTCTGGTCATAAGGGATTACATAAGGGGGAAGAAAATTCTTCATCATCACCACGGACATCCCGATTTCATCATCAATGCTAATATATACAATGAGAAGTACAGGAGGCTCAAGCGAAAGGTTGTTGTTAGTACGCCCGATCTTCTGAAGGTAGTACAGGGCGCTAAATGGGTGCCAAACTTGGTGCCGATTCATGATGTCCACTTTCTGCCTCGCTATGACGACTCTTTGCCACAAGACGTGATCAAAGTATGTCAGTCTCCCACAAGGAAATACCACAAACACACACGCGAATTGAAAGCCACCCTGGAGAAATTGCGAGAGAAATACCCACAGGTAGAAACGGTTATTATTGAGAAGCTGCCTTATGTTGAATGCCTAGAAGTAAAGCGAACCTGCCATATTATATTTGACCACATGCGTGGGTGGTTCGGCATCGCGTCTTTGGAATCTCTCAGCCAAGGGAAACCGGTCGTTGCAGGTTTAGACAAATGGAATCTGAGGTGTATTCGTGAGTTCACCGGCAGTGACGAGATGCCATGGATCATAGCACGAGACCAAGATAAGCTGGAAGAGAAACTGGAAGGATTGATAACGGACAGCAGCCTTCGGAACACCATTGGGTTGGAGAGTCGGAGGTTCATGGAGAGCCATTGGACGGAAAAGAGAGTTCTGGAAGTCTTATTCAACGTGTATGAGACTCTGTAGTTCGTTTTTACATATTCAATCTGATCCGTGTGAGTCCTAGAGATCATGAACTTTTTCTCACAAGAGCAACCTGAAGTTCTGGCCATCATCCCGGCCCGCGGGGGGTCAAAAGGCCTTCCGCGCAAGAACATCAGAGACCTTTGTGGCAAACCATTGATCGCCTATTCTATTGAAGTGGCCCTGAAATCAAAGTTGATTGACCGGGTGGTTGTGTCTACGGAGGACGCAGAGATAGCTGAAATTTCAAAGCACTATGGGGCTGAGGTCCCCTTTTTGCGACCAAAAGAGATGGCCCAGGATAAGTCAAGTGTTGGTGACGGAATCAATTTTACCGTGAGCAAACTGCGAGATGATGGATATTTCCCCGGTGTATTGGTGACTCTTTACCCCACGCATCCCTTTCGGACGTCCAGGCTCCTGGAGTTACTCGTCGGTAAAGCACTTAACGGATATAGCCCGGTTAATACGGTCAGACTGATAACTCATACTAAGCTAAGTATCTTTTCGAGAAACGGAGATGGCGGTATTGTTCCAATATTGAATTCCAGGACTCTTAATGGGTCAGGAACCAGGAAATCGTTTTTTAGATCTTATGGCCTGTTTCTGGGAACAAATTATCGCTCGTTTGAAAAAGCCTACCTTCACGTGATTAAAGACCCTGTAAGCCTTATTGATATTGACACGTTGCCGGATTTGTTTTTGGCCGAAGAAGTAATTAAGCAGGGGCTGTTTGACTTTGATCTCGAATAGAACAACGGTAATCTCTCGCAGAGCATTCAGAGAGCACAGAGTCTTACCTTTCCTGTCTGTGATCTTCGTGAACTCGAGCGACTGGAAGGAGCGGGCGAGAGACGTTCAGGGTGATACAACGAATGATAACAATAATTCCTGTTTTCTTTGAAGATGACCAAGACGTATGGTGTGGAGCCGAGGGTGAGGCATTAATGCTTAAATTCTTTAAGTCTGCCGCAAATGCCCGTGAAATAAAAAAGGTGATTATTCTCACCAATGATAATTCAATATGTAATTTGTCAAAATCACTCAATATAGATTCCTATCTGATCGACATCGAAGCTGGTACCGAAACATCTGTACTCCATCCCCCAGGTACTTATTCTTCAGTAAGCTATCTAAGAGAAACCCTGAAAATGGATTTTGAGAATCTGATGATCCTTAATTTCAGAAATCCCCTGATAACACCGGTTCTGATAGATGAGGCCATCAACAAATTCCAGCTTTCGAAAACTGCAGCCCTGATAAGCGTTAAAAAATCAATCGATCATCCCTGTCAACTCAACGCCTATTATAAAATTGTAGATATCGGCTTCATCCATATATTCGATAATGACGAAGCTATTGCCCCCTATCTTCAAATCCTGGACGATCGTTTTCCCAACAAGCATAATAATCTGTGTAATCAGCGCAATCTTTATAATCAGTGTTACAATAATCGGCGAAATCTGTGTAATCCCCAAAATCTGCGTTCTAATCTGGGTTTAACCAAGCCGTTCTATTTTGATTGGGTGTCCAGAGGTATTCAAGAAAAGTGTGCCTCTCGGATGTATGTCCGAATACATGATAATTTGAGCATAAAATACGTTCCGGTTGATCAGGCTTCTGATGAAACCTTCAAAGAAATACCCCCGTGTTTGTGGCTATATAATAACCCTTACGAGGCCAGGCTGCTTGTCGATTTAAACGAACTGGGAAAATCATATATTGAAGCAAGCAGGCCCGGTGAAAAAGTTCAATTGGCCGGCGTCACCTTTTCTGATGATTTTGATTGTGCTTGCTTATTGTTAAAAGATTTAAGGGCAGACGAATATTTCTTGGAATTCAATACAGGAGAAGTTTCATTAGGACCACACTTGCTGAGAGTCCTTCCGGTTAGGCAGTCAGTCAGGCCGGAAAACAGCATGACGGAAATTGAAATAACCGATTTCACAAAACCGTTTCCATTTCAGTTTGAAGACAAAGATGTATGTGGGATCATTTGTTCTCTACTTAAGGTAGCTCAAGATGATACTTATGACCTTTGCGAGCCATTCCCTTCCGACGAAAAATTGTGGTCAGGTTCTATTGAAAAAACTAATGTCAAGACAGGTAAGCAGATAATGGGACGGCAGGATTTCCCCGAAGTGCTTGAGCCTGATGGAACGTTCTTTATTATGAACAAAGACCTGATTTCGTCTCATGATAACGAAGAAGTATTAAATGGCAATGCGAATGGCTTCATCTTAGAAGAGAATGCCTCAATCCAGATTAAATCTAAATTTGACTTGTTAAGATTTAATGCCATCACAAAAGCAATGATAGCCTTTCAGGAGACGAATGGAACTCCTCTGAAAAAATTAGCAGGACAAACCGGATGAAAAAATGTAGCTTTCAGCCTTGCGAACACCCATTAAGGAAGGAGACCTTTTTGCTTGTCGGCATCACCCGACAAACAATAAATACTTACTCTGCGTTCTCAGCGTCTCTGCGGTGAGTCAAAACATGATAGAAAAACATAAAAAAGCTCTTACTGATTTGTTAAACAAAATCAACGTAACAAATATAGAGCAACTCGCGAGTTCTAAAGATGAACCTGATAAATTCTTTCAAAATGTGGAAGACACCTATCGACAAATCCAGGGGTGTGCGGCCAGCAAACTCGAAGAGCTTCAAATTGTATCGGATATGCTCGTCCGGTACCAAGTTGGCAACGCAAACGAGAGTGCCAATAGCGACTCACTAACGCTCACCACAGATAAGGCAATAAACAAGATAAGCAACTTTGCTTTCTTTGAAATGCAAGAAAAACTGATTCCATTTGATCTCGAGAAAGGGAAATGCTTGTTCAGGCAAGGTAGAGTTGAAGAAGCACTGGATACATGGGAAGAAGTCCTAAAGGTCAATCCCGATAATGAATATATCCACTCTAAGCTATTAAAGACAATGAACGGACACCATGCAACAGAAAAGCGGGCTGAGGAGTTACATAGCAAATATCAGTTCAAATATATTGGAAGTTTTGGACACAATATCGCAAGATTGCCCTTTGCCATAATTGCTACTGGTCATGAAGACATCCTATTTGTATCTGATTATTTTGGCGACAAAATTTGTAAGTTTAATACCAAAGGGAAATACCTCGGTGCCTTTTCATTGGGCCTAAAAACTCCGATGGAACTGTTTAAAGATACTGAAGGTAATATTTGGATTTGCGACTTCGGCAACAGTCGGCTTTTGGCAGTGGATTCAAATGGCAATGTTATAGATAAAATCAGTTTAAAAGATGTTCTGGGCGAGACCTACGGCTTAATCCATCCGGGTTTTGGGTGCTTGAAGAAAGATCGATTTTATTTGATATCGATGGATAGCACTCGCCAGCAGCGAAGGTTGCTTTCTTTTAATAGATATAACCCACATGGTTCTCTGGATATCTTGCCAACAGACGTGTTTCAAGTCCTTAGCGTTTTCGAATTTCTGGATAATCAGCTGTATGTATGTGACCTGGCTCAACGTGACTTATTTGTCTATAATGCCGGCCAAAGGTCTTTCAACCCGATCGGTTGCCAGGGAATTCCATATCCTCTTCGTTGGTTCATGGGCTCATCTGATGGCCTATTTTTGAGTGCCGGTAAACACCTACTGAAAGTATCATTAAATGGACAAAAACTCTTTACTGCTAATCTTACTAATATCTTTGGCATGCACGAAACAATTCCTCTTGGTCTTACAGTCTTGAGAGAGAAACGTGGTCAAGTATTATTTGTGACGGATTACTCACTGGCCTGTATTCACAAGTTTGTCATATAAAAAGACTATATCCAGATATCTCAAAATTGAGAGCTTTGCAGAACGAGAGGTTTGAACCGCAATAGCGAGCGCATTCCCCGTAGCTTGCTACGGGGTTAGCGAGCGAATTATAAAATGGCAGCGTTCCCTACGGTCGAAGATTCCCTGCAGCTTGCTGCAGGGTTCTTCAATTAATACCATGCAGCCCCGATTTTACAATTTGGACAAAAGTTTCGCGAAGGATGTTGGATTAGATTTTGTGATGTCAAAATCCATAAAAATGAGGCCAATTATTAGCCGCAAGCAGGCTGTGTCTCATCGTTGTCCTGCCATTTTTTAGTGTCTGGGCGCACCTATCCAATCAGACTATGCGAATCCGAGGAGTTTGGCTCCCCGGATAATGTTGAAAGCGGCCCCAGTTAAATAGTCTTCGAATTTAACGGGGTCAACCTGTCTAAAGTAGGGCGTCGATAATACTTCATCATGATCTTTTCGATTTTGGTCCGGGTAACGACTTTATTCATTTGTTCCAGAGCTCGCCCAGTTAAATTGCTTGAGTTTGGATTTTTGAGCTACATTATTTTATGAGATTGAATGCAGAGAGGTAAGTTATTAAGGGTGCTGATCTCAAGCAGATGTTTTAAGAACATATTTAAGGAGCAAACCTGACTTTCATGGTCTGGTGGATTAAAAGGTCTTGGAAAGAAAGTTGAGAAGGAGTTTCAGGAGTAACGAGGTAATTTAAGAGGGTTGTGCGATAGTGCTCAGATGGAGCGGGTTGAGGTTAAAAGTGGTGAGTTGGGGCTCTTGGACAAGACA
>JAFGFW010000168.1 GCA_016930875.1 Deltaproteobacteria bacterium
AGCCGATGTCGAAGATCCGCCGCAGGAGGGATACCGCATCTCCTGCGTTGTTCCGCCTGCGGCGGACGGTAAACTACTACAGCTTCACTCTTGACGTCTTAGAGCTACGGCATCCTCGACTTTTGCAACGTTAGGGTATAGATTTCCATATTTTTTATCTCCGTTAGTTTTATTGAGTGAATCTTTCCAATGGTTCTGCTTGGACTCATCGGCCTCGTAGTTTCATCGTCCCTCCACTGAGGGCCTCGACAAAGGGGTTGTTATGCGGAGTCGTCCCACTCTTCTCAGGCCTGCGTTCCTTGTCACTGTTCCCAGACCGTTTTGAGCTTCTTGTTTCCTTTCCATTTGACTGGTCCGAATTCTTTCTCATAGAAAGGGAAATCCGCTTTCTTTCCAGGTCAACACCAAGTACAGTCACAGTCACCCTCTGGTTGACTTTGACTACCTTACGGGGATCTTTGACAAAGCGGTCAGCTAGCTGGCTTATGTGGACTAAGCCGTCTTGGTGAACTCCGATATCCACGAAAGCACCAAAGGCCGTGACGTTTGTGACCACTCCAGGCAGCTTCATGCCAGACCTGACGTCTTCAATTGTTTCTATGCCCTCTGTAAAGTGAAAGCCTTCAAACTGCTTTCGGGGGTCACGACCGGGCTTGGCAAGCTCAGCAAGGATATCAGTTAGAGTAGGTACCCCCACCTTGTCTGTTACATATTTTTGCAAATCGATTCTTTGTCTGAGTTCCTCATCTTCAAGCAAAGCTCTCACTTCACAGCCCAGATCCGCAGCCATGGCCTCCACAATGTGATAGGATTCAGGATGAACTGCGCTGGCATCAAGAGGGTTTTTACCATTTTTGACGCGAAGGAAGCCTGCCGCCTGCTCAAATGCCTTAGGGCCAAGGCGTGGCACTTTCTTCAAATCCTTCCTGGATGTCAGCGGACCATTCTCATTCCGGTAGGCGATTATATTCTTTGCCAGCTGAGGACCAAGACCTGAGACGTAGGTGAGAAGCTGTTCGCTCGCCGTGTTGACTTCCACACCCACAGCATTGACGCAGCTTATTACCACATCATCCAGGCTCTGCTTCAGTGCCTGCTGGCTCACGTCATGCTGATATTGCCCAACGCCAATGGACTTAGGGTCTATCTTTACCAGCTCCGCCAAAGGATCCAGGAGGCGTCTCCCTATGGAAATCGCTCCTCGAAACGAGACGTCCAAATCAGGAAACTCAGCCCTTGCTACTTCAGAAGCCGAGTAGACTGAAGCACCACTCTCATTAACCATAACCACGGGAACATTGTGGGGAAGACTTAGGCTCTTGACAAACGCTTCCGTCTCTCTTCCCCCGGTCCCGTTTCCTACGGCTATGGCTTCGAGTTCGTAAGTGTTAGACAATCCCCTGAGCTTTGCAGCCGCCTCCTTCTTGGCATGTTCGGACTGGAAGAGATACAAGGTGGCCGTCTGGAGCAGTATGCCTTGGCGATCCAAAGACGCCACCTTAGACCCTGTCCGAATACCTGGGTCAATGGCCATGACATTCTTTTGGCCAAGCGGCGGCGCAAGGAGAAGTTCCCGAAGATTATCGGCAAATATCTTTATCGCTTCCGAATCGGCGCGCTGTTTCGTTTCCACGCGGATCTCTGTTTCCATGGAACGACAGAGAAGCCTCTTGTAGCAGTCGTGTACAGCGGCCTTTACTTCTTGTGAGGCAGGCCCTGTATCCTTAACGAACATGGACTCCAAAAGAGCCAATGCTTCCTCCTCAGGGGGCTCCGCCCGCAAAGTCAGAAACCCTTCCTTCTCTCCCCGCCGCATGGCCAGTATTCTGTGAGATGGTGCCTTGGTTACAGGCTCTTCCCAATCGAAGTAGTCTCTGAATTTGGCGCCCTCTGTCTCTTTGTCCGCGATGACCTTCGAACGGAAAAGTCCCTTATTCGTAAAAAGAGCTCTCATTCTCTTGCGAGCTTCCTGGTTTTCGTTTACCCACTCTGCAATAATATCTCGGCTGCCAGCCAGAGCATCCTCCAATGTTTCAACTCCTTTTTCAAGGTCAATGTAGATACGTGCCTCGGCAACAGGGTCAGTGTCCTCTTTTTGTTCGAAAATGAGTTTTGCGAGAGGTTCCAGTCCCTTTTCCTTGGCGATGGTTGCGCGTGTGCGCCGCTTTGGCCTATAGGGCAGGTAGATATCCTCCAAAGTGCTTAAGGTATCCGCAGCCAGAATCTTTTCTTTCAACTGGTCTGTGAGCAACTCCCTTTCTTGGAGCGATTTCAGGATGCTCTCTCGCCGTCTGTCCAATTCCTCTAATTGAGCTGTTCTGTCACGGATTGCGGTTATAGCCACCTCGTCTATGGATCCGGTAGCCTCTTTTCTATATCGAGCAATAAAGGGCACCGTGGCGCCGTCTTCGAGCAGGTTTGCTGTCGCCACGATCTGTCGGGGGCTGAGGTTCAGTTCGTCAGCGATCTTTACAGCATGTTTTTCGTTCATCGTCCCTCCAATTTCCATTCGTGTTCCTTCCGTATCATGACTCTCCGATAATTACACCCCGTAATAAACCCTATCCTTAAACTCCTGCCTCTATCCGTCGTTCCATTGCTGAACAGACGCGTATCTTGGGAACGTCTATGATTTTATGCTTTACGTTGGGCGAAGAAGATTCTATGAACAGGCCCCCTTCACGCCGGGGTTTACTGTCAAGCGTGAAGGCCCGACAGTTGGTTAGGATTTTTAGGTAACTAGTGCCCATCCACGAATGGTTTTCAAATCAAAGGGCACTAACTACAACTAATCGGGAGATGATTCATAAAAAATAAATATTTAGATTGCTATTACGTATAATGGTGCTTATTATCTACCATCAATTAAGTCTCGCCGTAAATTGGCGGGAGGGTTTCTTTCTGTGGGAATTATACGTTTGTTAAACGCTATCATCCTTCAGTTGG
>JAFGFW010000169.1 GCA_016930875.1 Deltaproteobacteria bacterium
GCTGAACCGTTGCTATTGGTCCAGTGAAAACAATCTTAGCGAGCGTAGCGTTAGGAGCATTCAGCACCATGGGAATCCAGGCTAGTATATCATCTACTAACACTCATTACCTCAATCTGTTTACGGCCTGGGCCGAAGGGGCAACTCTCCGCGCTGTCACGAGCGTTTAATAAGGAGTATCAACAGCAGACTTGTCAAGCAGAAAATCCTTCGGATTGTGCTCTTTCACCGAAATTTGGCCAAGCAGTTTCACAAATGTCCGAATTTCAGTTCAGCCTTCTATAGGGAATATCAGCTGAGGTTATGGATCCCTATAAGGTCTGCGACATCCGCGTTGGCGCCCTGATTCTCAAAGAAAACGGATGTGCGGCGCCTCGGGATATGAACTCCCGAACCGCCGACTGCAATTTTAATTGATTATCAGTTATGTCACTAACTAACACTGGTCATCCGAGACAAAAACTGCGACAGAATACCTGTCCCCACAAAACTACGCAATATGCATGCCGAGGAAGTATTCTTGCTTGACAAAAGGATTGTAGTGTTGTAATTGAGAGCTTATTACAATAGTCTTCCTTAATTTCCATGCTGAGGCGCCTTTTTTGTTTTTTCTTGACAGCAATCTTGAAACCATGTTAATCGGTCACACAAAATCGGTAACTGAAGTTTCCGCAACCAGACTTAGTTTTCATAAGAGCCAAGCCACGAAGGCCTGTTGTTTTGCAGACGCAATGGATCCTCGTGGCTTTTTTTTGTGGAAGGGAGGTGAAATACGAGGCTTTCTTGTACTTCAGAGATCGTCAAATAGTTGAGTCGTTGAGTTGAAAAATAAGCATGTCACATCAGTATATTAAACTTTTAATTATATTAAGCATCCAATTTTTATGCAAACCAGCCGACTTCGCCATGCCGACTTCGCCAAAGTAGCCGCAGGCTACGACGGCTGAAAGTAGCGCAGCTACGATGGCTGAATATAAATTCCAATAATGATAAGCACTTAACCATTCGACGCTGCTCATGGCCGTGAGTCCCTCGACAGGCTCGGGACCGTGAGCCTGTCGAACGGCCTGTCGAACGGCCTGTCGAACGGCTAATCAACTACTCAACGACTCAACAAGGTCTGTACTTCAAACAACTTGATCATAAAGGAGGAATAGCATGAAGAAACAAGGTTGGATTGTCTTTGTGGGGACTTTCGTTTTGGGATTGTTCATGTTCGCTACCAACGCACAAGCCTTGAGTGCGGAGACGGAAGTATTGTTGAAGCTTCTTGAAAAAAAGGGGGTTATCACCAAGGGTGAGGCCGCGGCCCTGCGGCAAGAGGTGGAGGCCGCAGCGGCGCCAGCGGCCGATAAAGAGGCTCTTAAGGCTGAAATCAAGGAAGAACTCAGAGAAGAATTGAAGGCTGAAGGGGGGCCTTTGGCTGGCATACAGGACAATATAACCATCAGCGGGGCGGTGGAGGCGGATTACCAGTATAAGGATCACCGCGACATTAGCGACAAGAATAGTGATGGCGCCTCGGATCTATTCATTTCAACTGTAGAGATCGGTGTCGAAGCGGCTATCAATGACTGGACGACGGCCAGTGTGGTGTTCATTGCTGAGGACATTTGGAAAGAAGGAGGAAATGAGGACGCCACAGCTCTGTTTGACCAAGCCTTTGTCACTTTTCAAAATGAGGAAAAACTCCCCTTTTATGCGATCATTGGCAAAACCGACTTGCCATTTGGTAACTTCTTCACCCATACGGTCAGCGACACTGAAACATATAATGCCTATTTGATCAACGGGCCGGCTGCTACGTTTGGGTTTGCGCGTCCGGAATTGTTTGGCTTGGACGTTTCTTTCACCATATACGAAGGGGAGAAACTGATCAAAGCCTTGCACACGGCCGGCATAGGCTGGGCAAGAGATCACTCTGAAGATCACGATGGCGATGATACGATAAATTATACTGAAACAGATGATGTACAATCTTATGTCGCCCGCCTGTCAGTGGAGCCTATGGAAGGGTTAATGCTTGGCGTTGCCTTTGATTCAGAGCCGGGTGATAGCAACGAGCGAAATGAGACTTTTAACGCATTTGGTGAACTGTCCATGGCAGGCTTTACCCTGGATGCAGAGTACTTTGATGCCACCAAGCGTGAAAAACACTTCACCGATAACAAGGCATACGAAGAAAAGGCATTCGTCGTTGGTCTTGCCTACCAGGTGATGGATCCGTTCGAGGTCGCGGCCCGCTACGAAGACTACGATATCGGCCATGATACGGATACAGACGGAGATCTCGATTATGTTCTGGCCCTTGGCGCAAACTACGAATTGCTCAAGGACGTCACGCTCATGGGCGAATACCGGAGGCTTTCGTATGAAACGGAGGCAAGTACTACATACGAGGACACGGTCAATGAGTTCAATTTGAGGGTGGCGGTAGGTTTTTAACCAACTGATGGTGACCTTCTAGCTTAGAGTCAAACGTGTAACCAAAAGACCCCGAATGGCTTGGCCATTCGGGGTCTTTTTTCGCTATTAAATCGCAAAGCGATTTCCTGCACCGCGACTACATCGCTTCAGACCGGAAGCTCCGAAACCTGCTCCAGGCTGAAATTGAGGACTGGGGTCGGTAAGGGTGCGGATGCCGAGACGGGTGCCTTTTAATGAGCGCTCCCCTTAAATACAGATTGACATTACGTAAATAAGGTAATATATTTACCTCAAATATGAGTCGGCAATAACGAAAATCGTGGGGAAAAGGCATGGAGAACCCGTTTCGGTTTTCAGGAGTCGTTGAAGAACCAGCTTTCTGTGACAGGATCAAAGAGCAGAAAGAAATAAGACGATATATAGAGAGCTCTCAAAACGTGTTACTGTACTCCCACAGGCGCTACGGTAAAAGCTCGCTCATTTTGAAAATATTCAGGGAACTAAAAAGTGTAACGCCTGTTTACATCGATCTCTACGGGACGACGCATGTCAGAGAATTTATCATATCATTTCTAAAAGGGATAAGCTCTTTAGAATCACAGATGAACCGTCTTATGAAGATGCTCCGTGAAGGGATACGGAGTATTGGGTTACATTTCAGTATGGACCCGATTACCGGGATGCCCACGGCGTCGCCGGTTTTTAACACGGCTATGCAGGATAAAACCATTGATGAACTATTCGCAATGATAGAAACCCTTTCCAAAAAGAAAAAACTAGTCGTTGCCTTCGACGAGTTCCAGGAAGTTGCCGCTTATGGTGGGGATGCCTTTGAAAAGAACCTTAGAAAGTCCATACAAAAACACGACAGGATCTCCTATATATTCGCTGGAAGCCAAAGGCATCTGATCACGGAGATGTTCAATGACAGGAAACGTGCCTTTTATATGCTGGCCACAAGTTTTCCATTGGGTAAAATCGAAACGGTTGATTATACAGAGTGGGTTAAAGGGTTATACCGAAAGGCCAAGAGGAGCATTGAAAATTCATCCATTGAGGATGTGGTGGCGTTGTGTGAAAATCACCCCATGTATGTCCAGGAGTTTTTCTTCAATCTGTGGAGGGAAAAGGAATTGTCCTTTGAACACCTTGATAGGGTAGAACGCGACATGGTGGAAAAGCGAATACCGGAATATTCTTACGTATGGGATCCATTAACTTTAAACCAGAAAAGGGCACTGAAACTCATAGCGCGTACAGCAGGGAAAAATATCTTTGCCGCTGAGAACCTGGACAAATTTGGTTTTAGAACGGCTTCACAAGTAACCGCTGCATTAGCGAGCATAGAAAAAATAGGAATTTTAGA
>JAFGFW010000170.1 GCA_016930875.1 Deltaproteobacteria bacterium
AAAAATATTTTGGGCTCGCAGGCGGACTAGCCGCCGCCGACCTAACTTGGTTGGCCTGAGACGTTTGCTTTATCGAATATCCAGGGCGGGATCAACTCCCTTTCGGTTGATACAGACAGAGAGGTTCTTCAGCAAGATAGTCACCTGTAGCCTCATAAGCTCTTGCGCGACAACCACCGCAGACCTTTCGATACTCGCACTTGCCGCACTTCCCCTTTAGTTTGTCGTAATCTCTCAGGTTATTGAATACTTCTGATTCATTCCAGATACGCGGGAATGGAGTCTGCGTCACATTACCGCAATTGAGGTCGAGAAATCCGCATGGTTGGACTATGCCGGTGTTTGACACAAAACAAAAGCCGACCCCGCCCAGGCAACCCCGCGTCACGGCATCAAGCCCGTGGGTCTTGAACGTAACCGTTTTGCCTTCCTTACGGGCCCGCTGTCTAAGTATCCTGTAATAGTGTGGGGCGCAGGTGGCTTTCAATTGAAGAGGGACTCTGTCCCTCTGATCATAAAACCAGTTCAGGCTTTCTTCGTACTGTTGCGCCGAGATTTCCTGATCCACAATGTATTTGCCTCTGCCAGTGGGAACAAGCAGAAAGATATGGTGAGCCACAGCACCCAACTCAACGGCCAGTTCTTGAATCTTTGACAGCTCATCAAAATTCTGCTGCGTGATGGTAGTGTTCACTTGAAAGTCAAGACCGGCCTGATTAGCCCATTTGATGCCACGCAAAGCCCCCTCAAAGGCGCCTTCCACCCGGCGGAACCGATCGTGGCTTTCCGCTGTGGCTCCATCCAGGCTAATGCTGATTCGCTGAATTCCGACCTCAACCATCTCTTTTGCATTTGACTCCGTGATTAGTGTGCCGTTGGGGGCCATGACCATGCGGAGGCCCTTGTCATTGCCGTACCGGGCAATCTCAAAGATGTCCGGTCGCATCAAGGGTTCGCCACCTGTCAGGATAATGACAGGTTTTCCGACCTCTCTGACCTCGTCAAGAAACCTAAAGCAGGCATCAGTATCCAGTTCTCCAGAGTAGGGCCCTGCAGTCGCCGCAGCCCGGCAATGGATACAGTTAAGGTTGCAATTCCGGGTAACCTCCCAGGCAATAAGGCGTAGCTCGGACCCCTGTTTTTTGCCACCCTGGCCGGTATGTTTCGGTGATGTGTGTGGATGCCCGTTCAATTGAAGTTCTCCTTGATTATTAGTCATTGTCATTGCTCAGGCCCTAAAAAAACAGAAAAACGTGTTTGTGTCAGTGATTCGTGTCGGTAAAAGCAAGTACACGAAACACGGACACTGAAATGGCTAGCCACCCGCCAATTTCTTTGCCGCCTCTTTTGCAAAATACGTAACAATCATGTCTGCGCCGGCCCGTTTAATGGCAACAAGGCATTCCATCATGATTCTTTCCCCGTCGATCCACCCCAACTTCTCAGCAGCCTTTATCATAGCAAACTCGCCACTCACCTGGTATGCTGCCAACGGCAAATCGAATTCTTCTCGCACCTTGCAGATGATGTCCAGATATGGCATGGCAGGCTTGACCATGACAATATCTGCGCCCTCTTCCACATCCATACTTACTTCACGAATGGCCTCGAGGCTGTTGGCGGGGTCCATCTGGTAGGTCCGCCGGTCTCCAAACTGCGGGGCAGATTCAGCGGCCTCGCGGAAGGGGTTATAGAAGGCCGAACAATACTTGGCCGCATAGGACATTATGGGGGTGCTCTGGAAACCGTTTTCTTCCAGGGCATCACGTATTTCCGCAACACGACCATCCATCATATCCGACGGAGCTACCATGTCAGCGCCGGCCCGTGCATGCGACAGGGCTGTGCGGGCCAACAGTTCCAAAGTGGCATCATTGACTATGATCCCGTCTTCGACCATACCGCAGTGCCCGTGGTCCGTATACTCACAAAGGCAGACATCAGTGATAACGACCAGATCCGGCGCCTTGTTCTTTATTGCCTTGACGGTTTTTTGAACAATTCCATCCTTGGCATAGGCCCCAGTGCCCAGCGCGTCCTTTTTGTCAGGGATGCCAAAGAGCATCACAGCCGGAATGCCCAGGTCGTAAGCGGTCTTGGCCTCTTTTACCACATATTCTCTGGAGAGTTGATAGTGTCCCGGCATAGGCTCTATGGGCTTCTTCACGCCCTTGCCCTCCACAGCAAAAAGAGGCAGGATCAGGTCGTCAACACAAACCCGGGTTTCCCTTATCATACGCCTGAAATTCTCATGTTGCCGAAGCCGTCTTGGTCTGTAGTCTGGAAAAAGCATCGTTTACCTCTATTCTGGATAATCTTCAAAACCCTCCTCGGAAAAAATCCCCTTCACTGAAGCATTCAGGAATTCTTCAGGGTCTTGCAAGGCCTCCTTTGTCAGAACAAAATCCTTCCTGCCCGTCCTATCACGGATCAGTTTAAGACCGTATTCAAAGTCACCCGTCAGCTTCTTGTAGAAAGCCCCAAGGGCTGTCTGAGAACCGTTCATCTGGAGGATCAAGGCATCTGTGGCATCTTCGTGGAGGGTGACATGCAGGTCATGGGTCCTGCAAAAGTATGCCTCCAATTCCTTTATCTGGTCATAATAGCTTCTGATCTTCTTCATGACCCCATCAACGTCGCAGGTGTTTGAAGCATAGATCTCGGCAATCACATTAATGCGAGACCGGGTCATGATCATATCATACCTGTTGATCAGAATGGACTGGTTCTCTTTCACGTAACTCCTTATTGATTCCTTTTCGTTTTCAAGAAGCTCTGTGTAGATCCTATCCCACTTGGCCGCGTTCGCCTCTGAGACTATCTCGCGGAGAGCGCCTTCAGGGTCTTTCACTACTTCTTCTGTAACGGAAAGCTTCTTGATGTCCGTGGAAGGAAGTCCCTTTTCCAGCTTGAGCAGCGTTTTCTCAATCACGCTGACCAAGGCGCGAGCGCCAGTGCCCTCCCTGTAAGCAAGGCCGGCCATGGATCTCAGGGCGCGGTCATCAAACTTGACTTCAATGCCGTAAGCCTTGAAGTCTAGCTTTTTGCTCAGAACAACCGGATTATTCGGGTTTTTCAAGATGGCAAAGAGGTCATCTTCGCTCAGTTTCTCAAATACGGAAGTGACCGGCAGACGTCCAATAAACTCAGTCTCAAAACCGAACTTGATAAGATCCTCTGGTTTGACATGTTTCAAGTAATCGAGCGACTCTGACCTGCTCTTGAGAAAAGCGCCAAAACCGATGCCCTGATTTTCCATCCGCTTCCTTATTATGTCACCAAGTTCATTAAAGGCGCCGCTCATGATGAACAGGATGTTCTTTGTATTCACCACACGTTTTTTCCGTTTGCCGGTTTTGCGATAGCGTTCGATCTCCTCAAGCATGGATATTGGATCATGGGCCACCTTGAGGTCCACCTCTGTTTCTTCCATTGGTTTGAGCAGAGCGCGCTGGACCCCGGTGCGAGAGACATCCGGCCCGATGAGATTGCTGCTGGAGGCGATCTTGTCGATTTCATCGATGTAGACGATGCCGTACTGGGCCAGTTCGATGTCGTCATCGGCTTCGCGCACAAGGTCCCGCAACAGGTCTTCCACGTCGCCGCCAACATAACCGGTTTCACTGAATTTCGTGGCATCTCCTTTGACAAAGGGCACACCGATCTTTTGCGCGATCAATTTAATCATATAGGTTTTGCCCACGCCTGTTGGCCCTACCATGAGAATATTGTTCTTGATGTTGCCCAGCAAGGGTTGAACGTCATCCTTGGATGATTCGGCGTATTTGATACGATTAAAATGGGTGCAAATCTTAGTGGCCAGGATAGCCTTGGCCTCAACCTGCTGAACCACGTACTGGTCAAGGTAAGCTGCGAGTTCTTCGGGCTTTAAGGAAAAATCGATCTTCTTTTTCTTTTTGGGGGGCTCTTCTTCTTTGCCCAAAGAGGTCTCACTGGGAATTACCATTGGTGAGATGAGTTTTACGCGGCCCCCGAATTTTTCCGAGAGGAACTCGCTAATCTCTTTCTCAACATCTTTGGGATCCGGCATTTTTTCGTCTTTCTGAGTCATGATGTCCTGCTTTCACAATGTTTACCCACCTCAACATAATCACCTCACAGGAAAATTCAAGAAAAATGCCAATGCTGCTCGCACGATTACTATAACCTTCATCCCCGAGGTTGTTGAGAAGTTACTGTGCTGCCCTCTAATCCCTGTTGACAAAAAGCAACAAAATGGTATTGTCAGGACAGCCTTCTGAGGGCGATTAGCTCAGCGGATAGAGCACAAGCCTCCGGAGCTTGGTGTCGCCGGTTCGATTCCGGCATCGCCCTCCAATTCAAGCAACCTGGCAACCAGACCCGTAGCTTCTTTTTTTGTCTTGATCTCCCCGTTGAGTCGCGCATCTTCCACTGTCTGAAGCAACCTTCCAATAAGCTCAGACGGTTTCAGATTGAAATACTCCATCACTTCGTGGCCGTTTAAGAGCCTCGGGGCTACAATCTTGGGCCTCAGGCCGGAAAAGTACATTGAGAGTACTCCTGCCGAGAACTTAATAAAGTCGCTGAGGAGTTCACTCCCCAATCCCGCTTTGGCACGCTGATCCGCAACGCTGTGGATCAAGAGCCCGATGATGTCATCCCTGTATTTTCCGGCAAAGCGAATTATCCCCCTCAATGTGAGGCTACCCCGCTGGTGGGCATGAAAGAGAAAAAGGGGCTGAAGGTGCTTTTGGACGATAAGTGTTATGTATGACCGTTTTTTGCCGGACATCCTCAGCCTTGCGCAGATATTTTGGACAATATCCGCTCCCTCGTCCTCATGACCGAGAAATCGGACCTTTCCCGTGGAATCAACACTGCGCGTTCCGGGCTTGCCCAGATCATGAAACAAGGCCGCCAGCTTCAGGAGAACCCGGCGGTCGTGCGCCCGGAGATAACTCGAGATCGACCTGGCATAATCGGGCCACAACACAGCATGGTTGATCAGGGCAGTCTCCATTTCATCGTAGGTCGCCATGGTATGCTCAAAGACATCCCGTGCGTGGATCTCATTCTGCCGGCAGTCACGACACGGTTCAAGCTCAGGGATGAGATCGGTCAGAAGTCCACTGTCAGACATCTGCTTGAGGTGATGAAAGGACCTTTTGACCTCCATCATCTTGAAAAGCTCTGTGCTTATACGCTCTCCGGCCGATTGTCTAATGAGCGCGCTTTTCTTGCTGATGACTGCCAGGGTCTCTGGCGCAATATCAAAACCCAGAGCAGCGGCAAAGCGAAATGCCCTGAGCATCCTCAGCGGATCAGCTACTACGGCATCTTTTGAAATGAGTCGAATGGTTCTGGACTTTATGTCATCCATGGCCTTGACAGGATCGATAAGTCTTTTGGTACGAAGATCATAGCCAAGGCCGTTGACCGTAAAGTCCCGCCTTTTCAGATCCTCTTCGATACAGTTACCCTCCATGGGGGAAAAATCGAGAGTCTCGTCTCCTGAAACCACTCTACAGATGGCCTTGCTGTTCTTGCCGAGATCTATCAATCGCACGCCAAGTCCTTTGGCCACCTTTTCTGCAAAGGTCCTGACATTGCCGGGCACGACAAAGTCGTGGTCGCAAGAAGGACGATTGAGCACGCTGTCGCGAACAGAACCGCCTACCAGGTAAACAGGGCCAATACGAGAAAAATCGTGGAAACGGTGTGCTATCTTCATCTGTGTTTGCGTCTCGACCTTCTACTATCCTTCTTCCAGGAAATCTCCTTCTTGACACCTTTTCTTTTTAGCTTTTGCTGATGAAGCTCCAGGGATCGCTCCATATCCAGGATGAAGCTTCCAGCCTGCTTTTCAGGCCCAAAAAGGGACTCCTTTTTCGGTTTTGAGGCATCTCTCTTCTCCTTTGGAAGAGACGGGCCTGAAAAATAGCCTACCGGAATACGGTCCACCAGATAAATCAGTTCTCCCTGCCCGGAGAATATCACGCCGGCATCATAGGCCCTTTTTGCTTGCACGGTAAGCAACACCGGCTTCTGGTCACGCCGTCTTCCCATGCGCAGGGCCAATTCTTCAGTAGTTGCCAAGAATACACGGCGTTGTCCCATGGGCATGATTCCTTTCTCACAGACCAGCGGATATGCCCTCTGGCGCACACAGTGATAAAGGAGTTTCGGCGGCACTGCTCCTGAGACTGGGCTTACGGTTTCATCCGGATTCGCCACTTTGATGCGCTCATCTTGAAAAATAAAGGAATTCTCGCGAAAGGTAATAAGGACTTCATGGATGTGGGACTTGCGCACATATCCCCATCCCGGTTCTTCAGAGATGGCCTTGATGAGATCCTTGAGATGAAAAAACCCATCCTCGTCAGGGACCAAACCGAATTCCTCCGGGTGTCGCCCCAGAACATAAGTCATCAGTTTTTTGAGCTCTTTAGGATCTTTTCGCCTTCCCATCGGGCTACTTTCTAACGAGATTAAGATCTCCTGAATAAAACCTGTGAGACCTTCCATGACTATCCTCGACCATTAAGGCCCCGGCGTCATCAACATCGATCGCTTTTCCGCAATATTGCTTCCCGATCACGTCAACAATAACCCTCTGTCCTATAACGTCCGTAAGCTCTTTCCACCTCTTAATGATCGGCTTAAACCCACTTTCCCTTAACATTTCATAATGTGTCTCATAACATTTCAAAAAGGCTCTGATAATATCGGCTCTCGGAAATGGTTCACCCGATTCAACCAATATGGAAGTAGCCTTGCCCTTGATCTCTTGAGGAAATCTGTCGGGCGGAGTATTGACATTTACTCCGACACCCACGACGACATAGGCTATTGAATCCATTTTCGTGCTGATCTCAGTAAGAATCCCTGCTATCTTTTTTCCGTTTACGAGAATATCGTTTGGCCACTTTATCCTTGCCGGCAGTTGCGTAAGTGAAAGCAGTGTCTCAGCCACGGCAACCGCTGTCATAAGGGTAATACCGGGCGCCTGGTTCGCAGGCATGGCAGGCCTTAAGATCAAAGAAGCATAGATTCCATCGCCTGCCGGTGAAAACCAGCTTCGTCCCTTCCTGCCCCTGCCTGAAGTCTGCCTTTCAGCCACCACCAGTGTTCCCTCCGGGGCGTAGCCTTCAGCCAGTTCTTTAGCTCTTAGATTGGTTGAATCTGTCTGTTTGAAGCAGGCTATGTCTTGCTTTCCAAACACCCTGGTATGGAGACCTTCCCGGATTTCCTTCGCCAGCAAAAGCCCGGTAAAGTTTCCCTCCCCGATGCCCGATCGCGCATGCCCGAGGGGGGACTTTTCTTCTTGCGTTGAGTTGAATTGCGTCACGCAGTTGGTATCCGGCGCTGTCCTATTTGCCGGTTTTTTGATGAAGTTTGTCCGCTATCCGTTTGACCCTGTCGGATTTGACCATGGACGCTGCCTTATCCGCAAAGCGCGTTGCGTCAGAGAACTTCCCATCCTTTAGATAGTCTTTGACCTTCTTTTCAATACGTGTGGTGGCAACATCTGCCTTGACATGTATGGCCGGCGCTGCAATGAGCTTTGTAATGCCGATCTCCCCGCAGTTCGGGCATGATGGTGCGTCTCCACCACTAAAAACAACGATAACCTCAAAGACGCATCCGCACCTGGCGCACTCATACTCATAAATCGGCATAACGCCCCTCACAATCCTAAATTCTCAATGGCCCTGGGGATGAAGGCTTTTTCTTCCAGAAAAAGCCTTCATCCCCAGGGCTTATGGTAACCGCACAGCCCTGAGAAGTTACTCACAATCTTTGCAAATATCGCATCTTCTCCAGATCTCCTTTGAACGCCTCATCGTTTGAGAGTCTCTCCAAGGCCTCATCGATCATCGAAAGCATACTGGCCTTATCATCCGGGAGATTTCCATTAATGTGGGCATAATTGGAGACATGATCTGAGAGGTATTGAGAGGTAACTTCAAGATTTTTGATGAGGGCCCTCTGCTCCCTTAAAATCGTCTCCAGACCCGGCATTTGAAAGCTACCTTCCATCCACCATTGATATACCGGGGTGCCGGGCTGAGGCGTGAGGGTTCTCACACGGATAAAACCAGGATCTATCTGGTTGAGCACCTTGGCTGTGTCGCAAGCATGCTCAGGCCAATTTGCCTCACCCCCGATTCCCAGCAGCACATAGACGGAGACCTCAAATTGGATGTCTTTTGCCTTGGCGCAGGCGCTGATCATGATGTCAGGGGACGCGCCTTTTTCAATCCGCTTGAGCAACCGAGCGCTTCCGGTCTCAAGACCAACGTGAAGTCGCGTTAACCCTGCTTCTCTTATCCTTTCCAGACTCTTAAGGGATCGGCGCCTAAGGGTTTGCGCGCGCGCATAGCTTGTAACCCTCGCAAGGGATGGAAAAGCGCCATGAAGATGACCAAGGATTTCACACAGCGCCTCCGTGTTGACGACCAGGCTATCCGAATCCCCTATAAAGACAGTTTCTACATTTCCGCCGGTAAATGCCCTGGCCGTATCAATATCTCTCTTAACCTCTTCGACCGGACGTTTCTCAAATTTGACGTCCTTGTACATGGGGCAGAAAGCACACCGGTTCCAGGGGCACCCTCGGGTAACCCTCAACAACAGGCTGTCCGCCTCACTGGGCGGCCTGTAAGGCGGAAAATCATAAGTCTCTTCAGCCTCGGCAAGGCGCCTTCCGAAACGAAAGTTGAACATAATGCTTGTATAAATAGCCTAATCGTTTAGAAATGACAATAGAATCTCGCCAAGAAGAGACAGAAGCCCCATATGTTGTATTCGCAGGTCCAGGACATACATTTTGTAGTATTTTTGCCTTTACAAACCTATATCACTTTGTTAATCTCCGTTGGATTGTTATACATGGCTAGAATGTGAATAGCTGTCTAGAGGTGTTTTGCCATGAAGATCAAAGAGTTAGATATTGTCGGGTTTAAGTCTTTTCAGGATAAAACAACCATGCAGTTTCCTCAAGGCATTTGTGCCGTAGTAGGTCCCAACGGATGCGGGAAGAGCAACATCGTTGACGCGCTGCGTTGGGTTATGGGGGAACAGAGTGTCAAGCAACTCCGCGGCAAGTCCATGGAAGACATCATCTTTTCGGGCAGCGAGAATAAAGGCGCCTTGAATCTGGCCGAGGTGAAGCTGACACTCATTAATGACAACGGCAACACACCTGAAGAATATCGAGACTTTTCCGAGATCATGATAAGCCGACGCCTGTTCCGTTCGGGTGAAAGCGGTTACTTCATCAATAAGCGGCCGTGCAGGCTTAAAGACGTCCAAAACCTGTTGATGGGAACCGGTGTCGGGTCAAGGACCTATGCCATCATCGAACAGGGAAAGATTGGAACACTCCTTGATGCCGGCCCTGAAGAACGACGGTTCTTCATCGAAGAAGCAGCAGGCACCACCAGATATAAGAGCCGAAAACACGAAGCCCTTCTAAAAATTCACCGAACCCAGCAGAATCTGTTGCGCATCAGTGATGTTATCTCCGAAGTTAAACGCCAGATGAGCAGTCTCAAGCGCCAGGCCAGGAAAGCTGAGCGCTACAAGACCTATCAAAAACAGATTGAAGACCTGGAAATAAAGCTGGCAAGCTATCAATACAAGGCTATCTCGGCCAAACTGGACGAAACCGCGGGCTTGCTGGAATCCTTGCGAGACGCGGACTTCAAGCACGAATCCCAGCTGGCAAAGCTGGACGCCGCCATTGAACAGATCAAAGAGGAACGAGCAGCCAAGCACCAGCGTATCTCAGAAGACAAGGCCCGAAGGTATGACCTGCAGCGCTCGCTCGACAAACTGGAGGCGGACATTGATTATAGTGCCAGAGACTTGGAACGTTTGATTGCTGAAGGTGATCATGTCAAGGCCGAGCTAAAAGAAATTGAGGGGAAAAAAAGGGAAATCGCTGGAGAATGCCGCAACCTCGAGGAACGAAAGTCCGCCATCCGCGAAGACATGCGCAATATTGAGGATACCGTAGCACAAGAAGTGGGTGTCGAGGGGGCAATCAGAAAGCGTATTGAGCAGTCGAATCAACGCCTTGAGGCCAAGAAAACGAAGCTGGTAAACCTGGCAAGCCGCAAGGCGACTTATCAAAACACCCTGGAGAATGCCTCCCGAAACAGGGCAAACCTCTCAAGACGGCTTGATCAACTCAAAACGGAAAAAATCGAAACCGAAAACGAAGTCATCGGCTTTGGCAAAAAGATGGCTGCAGCCGAAGACAGACGCCATGCCTTGAAAGGGAGCCTAAACGAAATAACGGCGGTTCTTGAATCGTTGGAGAAACAACTCCGGGAAAACCGTGAAGCCCTCAGCCAGCAAGTCCGTGAGACCCAAGCTGCGGAACTTGAACGGCAAAAGATACGATCCCAATACGGGGCGCTCAAAAAGATGGATGAAAACTATGAGTGGTTCAGGAAAGGCGTTCAGGTTGTCATGAGGCAATGGAAATCCCGAAACATTGAGGAAGCAGGCATTTGTGGCCTTGTGGCTGACGTTATCGAACCCGAACCCTCCTATGAAGATGCTGTGGAAGCAGCTCTAGGTGAAACCTTACAATACGTCATTGTCAAAGACCATCAGGGGGCTGTGACAGCCATTGACTCTCTCCGGACCCTCTCGGGAGGCCGAGGTGGTTTCATTCCAATGAAGACGGTCAGGCCCTTGACTGGCGCAATTTCCAGCTCCGATTCCCAGACTCACGATCTCCTTATCAAATATGTCAAAATCCAGGGAGGCTACGAACACCTGGTTCAAGCTCTTCTTGGTCATGTCATGGTTGCTGAAGACCTTGGAGTGGCCTTGCAATTGTGGAACCAAAACGGGTCACCCCAGGCCATTGTAACGCCTCAAGGAGATCGCGTCTGCCCTCAAGGCATACTGACTGGCGGAAGCACAGAGAACAGCGGATCCGGCATCCTGACCAAGAAGAAGGAAGTAAGGAATCTGGCAGCACAGCTCTTGGAGTTGGATAGCTCTGTTGAGAGCGCCAGGGCCAGACAAAAAGAGCTGGAAACCGAAGCAGTGGCGCTGGAGACAGAACTTCAGCAGGCCCGACAAGCCCAAAGCGAGAAAAATCAACAGCTCGTCGAGGTAGAAAAAGACCTTTACGTTGTCCGGGAAAGGCTCGAACATGCCCAGAGCCATCTGGAGATCCTTTGCCTTGAGGAACAACAGATTGAAGGAGAGCAAATTGACGTAGAGCAAGAACTTTCAAGACATCAGGAGATCGTGACTGAGCTGGCAGAAGAAATCCACGCTGAAGAATCGATGATCGAAGAGACAAAGTCCGATATCAAAGAAACGTCGGAAAAGCTGCAATATATCAGCGAAAAAGTCGTAGAACTCAAGCTGCAACTGACTGCCTTGCAGGCAGAATACGAGAGCTCGGAGAGCACTTTGAGACGGTTAACGGATTTTCAGCGCGACAGGAACAAAAAGCTTGCCCAGTTAGAGCGAGGGCTGAGACATACAGAGGAAGACATAGTTGCCACTGAAAAACGATTGTCAACAGATCGAGCCAAGATTGGCGAGCAATGCACGAAACTCAAGACCATGGAAGAGGCTCTGGCTCAAAGCGAAACTGAATACCAGACCATTGAACGAGCATTGCAGCAAAATGATCAAGCCCTTTCTGAGGTTAGAACAAGACGACAAGAGACCTTCCAAAAGATCCAGCAGCTCGAGTTGAAGCAATCCGAAAGAGAGATGAAACGCAATCATCTCGCCGGTCGTATTCGGGAGAAATACCATCAACAAATTGAAATATTGACACAGCAATGCGAGACTGAGGGCTTTTCGGTGGAAAAGACACTAGATGCTTTGACGGAACAGCGGGAGAGGATCGCAAGAATCGGGGACGTCAACCTCACGGCCATCGAGGAATACGAAACCCTGAACGAACGATATCGCCTCCTGACCCAACAGCGCGACGACCTCGTGGGCGCAATTGATGCCCTTCATCAGGTCATCCGAAAGATCAATCGGGTCTCTTTGAAACGGTTCATGAAAACCTTTAAGGCCGTCAACGAGAAAGTCCAGACAGTCTTCCCCAAGCTCTTTGAGGGAGGAACAGCCAAACTGACGCTGACCAATCCGAAACGGCCCTTGGAGTCGGGCATCTCTTTCCTCGTACGTCCTCCCGGGAAAAAGCTCACGCGCATGAGTCTCCTTTCCGGCGGGGAAAAGGCTCTCTCAGCTATTGCCCTCGTCTTTTCTCTTTTCATGATAAAGCCAACGTCATTTTGTGTTCTTGATGAAATTGATGCTCCGCTGGATGAAATGAACGTCTCCCGCTTTAACCATCTTCTCCAGGAGATAGGGAAAAAGTCTCAGGTTGTGATGGTTACCCATAACAAGCAAACCATGGAAATGGCCCATGCACTCTTTGGCGTGACCATGGAGGAAAAAGGGATATCCAAGCTTGTCTCAATCAATCTATGAAATCGCTTCGCGATTTCATCCGACGCGGCTTCGCCGTTTAAAAATATGAAATGGTTTAGAAGAAAAAAGAAGGCAGAAAAGGCCCCTGAGGAAGAACCCTGCCAGCCCGTGGGACAGGATTTTCAGCCTGACGCAGCACAAGAGGCTGAACAGATTCTCGAATCAGTTGAGACTGAAGAGCAAGATGTTGCGACCGAGGAAGAAAAACAAGGATTTTTCCGGAGACTCAGAAACCGCCTCTCCAAGACACGAAAGTCCTTTGTAAACCGTGTGGATCAGCTTTTGCTGGGGAAAAAGGAGATTGACGAAGAACTCCTCGAAAACCTTGAAGAAATACTCATCACCTCGGACATAGGCGTGCAGACCACCATGGACTTAATCCAAAAAGTGAGAGAAAAGATCGGTAGGAAAGACGTGAACAATACTGAAGAACTCAAGGAGGCTCTTCAAGAAGAGATCCTGGCTTTTCTCAAGGTCGAGCCAGGTCCAGACAGTGTTTCCCTGGAAACACCTTATGTCATAATGGTAGTGGGAGTAAACGGTGTAGGTAAGACAACAACGATTGGCAAGCTTGCTGCTCGTTATATGAAGGACGGCAAGCGGGTTCTGTTGGTTGCCGCTGACACCTTCCGGGCAGCAGCCGTTGAGCAGTTGGACATTTGGGCCCAACGTGTGGGCTCTGAAGTGGTCCGGCACAAGGGAAAGTCCGACCCTTCCGCTGTGGTCTATGATGGTATTCATGCGGCAAGATCAAGGGGCGTTGATGTGGTTATCATTGACACTGCAGGACGTCTTCACACCAAAGTCAATCTTATGGAAGAACTCAAGAAAATCCGTCGGACAGTGGCCAGGCAACTCCCTGACGCCCCCCATGAAATCCTGCTGGTGCTTGATGCCACGACCGGACAGAATGCCATCTCGCAAGCTCAACTCTTTCACGAAGCCATTGAAATCACCGGAATTGCCCTTACCAAACTGGACGGCACGGCAAAGGGAGGGATCGTCGTGGGCATATGCCACAGCCTCGGGCTTCCCCTCAAATATATTGGCCTGGGAGAAAAGGTCGATGACCTGCAGGAGTTTGACGCTGATGCCTTTATGAAGGCGTTGTTCTAGGTAATCCAATGGCAAAAAACGTTCTTGTCATCGACGACGAATCTAACTTGCGTCACATGCTAACTGCAGTCCTTGAAAAGGCCGGGTATGCGGTTGTTGGCGCTGCAAACGGCATGGATGCCTTGCCCTTGCTGGAAAGCAGGGGCTTTGACGTTGTCCTCTGTGATCTGCGCATGCCGAAAATGGACGGGATTGACTTCCTGAAAGAGATAGCCGAACGACGTATCAACACAACGACAATTGTGATGTCGGCATACGGCACAATCGATACAGCCGTGGAAGCCATGAAGCTTGGTGCGGCAGACTACATCTCCAAGCCCTTCAAACCGGAGGAGATCCTTCTTAAACTAACGCAGGTTGAAGAACGGAACCGATTGAGAGAAGAAAATGTCAGGCTCCGGAATGCTGTCCAGCAAACCTACTCATTTCAGAATATGGTGGCCAAAAGCAAGGCAATGGCAGGAATCTTTGTGACTATTCGCAAGGTTGCCGACTACAAGACAACAGTCTTAATTACAGGCGAAAGCGGCACTGGAAAGGAGTTGATTGCCAGGGCCATTCACTATAACGGCTTTCGAAAAAACAAGCCTTTGGTAGCCGTCAACTGTGGGGGCTTGCCCGAAAACCTTTTAGAAAGCGAGCTCTTTGGGCATGTGAAGGGAGCCTTCACTGACGCAGCCAAAGACAAGAAAGGGCTCTTTCAAGAAGCAAATGGGGGCACTCTCTTCCTTGATGAGATCGGAGAACTGCCCCTGGCTCTTCAGGTGAAGCTACTCCGGGTCCTGCAAGACGAAATAGTGAGGCCCGTGGGCACCACGGAATCCATCAAGGTTGATGTGCGAATCATTGCAGCTACGTCAGTAGATTTGGCAAATGAGGTCAAAGACGGAACCTTTCGAGACGACCTTTTTTACAGAATCAATGTGCTCCTTATCGAAGTGCCTGCCCTGCGCAATCGAAAAGAGGACATTCCGCTCCTGGTCAATCATTTTGTCGGTAAGTTCAAAAAGCGACTCAAAAAAGAGAGGAAGACATTTCGACCGGATGCGCTTCAAGCCCTCATGGACTATTCGTGGCCAGGCAACGTCAGAGAACTGGAAAACGTTATTGAACGTACTATGGTATTGACCGAACTGGACGAGATCCCCCTCAGTGAACTACCGGATTCGATACGGGATATTCCCTCAACCATAGGTGGCCCTTTGCCTTCCAACGAAATCTCGCTCAAGGCAAATACCATGGCTCTCGAAAAAGCCCTGATTGAAAGGGCTCTGGCGAAAACTGACAACAATCGCACCCGTGCAGCCAGACTCCTGGAAATCAGTCATCCCACGCTTCTTTCAAAGATGAAAACCTACAGCATTTCGTAGAACTCATGTGCGGAAAAGCCTGTGTTTCAGGCAAAAAAGGATGGATAGTTACGGCAAACTACGGTGTATTGGTGCTCCACGCAAAAAAAATATAAGAAAAACCAATTATGCGGTTGACATCTCACAATTATCAATGTAAGGAGGACGCCATAACAGCTGGCTCTTACACTGCATAAGGATTGGGGTTAACCAAGAACAAAAGGGAGGGAAGAAATTATGACAAAGGCAGAACTTGTGGACAACATGGCCAAGGATGCCGGCATTTCCAAGGCGGCGGCGGGAACGGCTCTTAACTCTTTTGTCGACAGCGTAACCAAGGCCTTGAAGAAAAAAGACGGCAAGGTGACATTGGTCGGCTTCGGGACCTTCTCAAAGGTACGCCGCAAAGCCCGTAAGGGAAGAAATCCTCAGACTGGAGAAACCATCAAGATCAAGGCATCCAATACGGTAAGATTCAAGCCGGGGAAAGCTCTGAAAGAAGCTATCTAAGCGCGGACTGACAGGTTTTTGGTATTCATTGGTTCCTATTCGGAAATATCTTTTTCGGATGGGAACCAATTTTTTTATGCAAAGGTGATCTGAAAGGTGTCAAACTGCCCTGTGTGGGATTCCCATTCAACGGCCACCTTGTTCACGCGAGCCAAAGGCGGACCAGCCTCGCACCACTTCAGCATAGATTTTACGTCATTCTCCTCGCCTTCAAATACTGCTTCGACTCGGCCATCGCGCATATTCCTCACCCAACCTTTGACGTTCCGCTCCGAGGCTGCGAGCCTCGTGTCCATCCTGAAGCAGACCCCCTGGACGCGTCCGTCAATTACTGCATGTGCTCTAACCTTTTTCATGACCTTATCTCCTGTTGGTCAGTGGTCATCTATCATTTATCATCTATTATTGATCATTGATTATTTAATATTAATTAGTTATCGTTTATCATTTATTATTAGTTATTGGTTATTGGTTAATGAAAAATGATATATGACAAATCATATATGACAAATGATTAATGGCCCCTGATCATCTCCATAAATTTCCTTTCATTTAGAATTCTGACCCCGAGATCTCTGGCCTTGTCGAGCTTCGAGCCTGGATCTTTACCCGCCACCACGTACGTGGTCTTGCCACTTACAGATGAGCTGACTTTTCCGCCTAATGCCTCAATGCGAGCCTTGGCATCCAAGCGGGCCATGGAGTCAAGGGCCCCGGTAAGGACGAAAGTCTTGCCAGTCAAGGAATCCTGTGCCGGGGTCTCCTGGCCGCTGATTCTTATGCCGGCATCCAGTATTCGCTCAATATTTTTCTGGTTCTCCTGGGAATCAAAAAAGGCTCTTACGCTCTCAGAAACCTGCGGTCCAATTTCATCCACGGCAATCAACTCTTCTGCGGTTGCAGACCTTAATGCGGTTAATGCCTTAAACTTGCGCGCCAAAACATGAGCTATGTGCTCACCCACATGGCGAATACCAAGGCCGTAGATAAACCGAGAAAGGCTGATATGCTTGCTTCTTGTTATGGCATCCATAAGGTTTTGAGCCGATTTCTCGCCCATCCTTTCAAGGCCTGCCACGGTAGCCCTATCCAAAAAAAACAGGTCCGCATAGGACTCTAATAGCCCCTTGTCTACCAATTGCCCCACCAGCTTTTCTCCAAGACCATCAATATCAAACGCTCCTTTGCATGCGAAGTGTTTGATCCGCTCCTTCACCTGGGCAGGACAATTGGCGTTCACGCATCGCCATACGGCCTCATCTTTCATTCGAAGGACCTTTGAACCGCATTCCGGACACACAAGAGGCATCTGAAACGGCTGCTCACTTCCGGTTCGTTTTGAAGTAATTGCCTTGACGACTTCCGGGATCACATCTCCGGCACGCTGGACCAGCACGGTGTCATCTATACGTATATCCTTCTTCTTGATTTCGTCTTCATTATGCAGCGTCGCCCGGCTAACCGTGACGCCTCCCACAGAGACAGGAGCCAAATGGGCCACCGGCGTCAACACCCCGGTCCGGCCAACCTGAATGTCGATCTTGAGCACCCGGGTGGTCTCCTGTGTAGCCGGGAATTTATAGGCCAAGGCCCACCTCGGGCTTCGGGACTTCTCGCCCAATCTCCTCTGCAATGCCAAATCATCCACCTTGATCACAACACCGTCCATCTCATACGGAAACTCATGTCGACCGTCAAGCAAATCCCTGTAGTAGTCAAGAATCTCCTCTATGCCCGCCTGGGGCTTGATATGGGGATTCACGCGAAACCCGAAAGCCTTCAGGGTCTGAAGGATTTTCCAGTGCGAGGTGAATTGGAGGCCAGTCACCGTGCCCACGCCATAACAGAAAATGTCCAGAGGACGCCTTGCCGTTATCCTCGAATCAAGCTGTCTGAGAGATCCTGCTGCCGCGTTTCGCGGATTGGCAAAGGCGGGTTTCCCTTTGTCAAGACGCTCTTTGTTCAAGCGCCTAAAAGCATCAAGGGGGATAAATACCTCTCCTCTTACCTCCAGACGAGAGGGCGCTGTCATGGAGGCAGTCTCAAGCAGGGCCAGGGGAATCGTCCTGATCGTCCTGATGTTCAATGTAACGAGCTCACCGGTGTATCCGTCACCTCTGGTGGAGGCCTCTATCAGGCTGCCGTTTTCATACACCAACTCCACAGCCACACCATCCATCTTTGGCTCGGCAGTGTAAAGGATTTCCGTTTCTGTCTTCAGGAACCGCCGAACCCTCTGATCAAAGGCCAGCACATCTTCTTCGCTAAAGGCGTTTTCCAGGCTCAACATGGGAATGGTGTGAGCAATTGTTTCAAATTTCTCAAGGGGTGGCGCGCCCACCCGCTGCGTCGGGGAATCAAACTCAATAAGCGCCGGATACGCTGTCTCAAGGGCGATAAGCTCCTGCATCAGACGGTCGTATTGGGCATCAGAAACCTCTGGCTCGTCCAATACATAATAAGCATAATTGTGCCGACTAATAGTTTCTCTGAGTTCGGCAATCATCTTTCTGGGATCTTCGTTCATGGCCAAAAACTATGCCTCTTCCTAACCCGGACAAGCCGGAACCAAAAAAGAAAAAATTACCACGTGCTGTTCTCAAGGCGAACGCCGCAACGCACGAAAATACGTCTCTTCTCAAGGCGAACGCCGCAACACACGAAAATTCTAATACTATCTCTATTTCGTGCTTTCGTCCTTTCGCGCCTTCGTGATTATCTTATTACTTCTCCTTGACCACGGATTGGCTCATTTTTTGACATATCCTGTGTATAACCTCGGCTGCCACCTTGCGCGATCTGTTGAACCTTTTGCTTGAAAACCCGGGCATCCAGCGCAGTGAGCCAATCTCATCTGAGACCACAAGCAGCGCCCCTATGTCCACCTGACGGAACCTGGCTACGGTAAATAAAGCCGAGAGTTCCATATCCACGCCAAGCACACCCCTGTTTTGAAACAAAATGACGTCCTGCTTGGTTTCTCTGTAAGGGGCATCCGTTGACCACACAGCGCCCCTGTGAAAAGAGATCAAGCCCTCCTTGAAGCTCTGCTCAATGGCCTTAAACACAATCCCCGACGGCCTTGGGCGTGAATCAGCCACCGGGTAGTGCCCGGATGTCCCCTCCCCTATCACCGCCCTGTCAGGAACCACGAAGTCTGAAATCTGCACCACCTGTTGCAGCGAACCGCACCACCCAAAAAAGAGGATCTTTTGCGCCCCCAGCACAATTAACTTCTCAAGAACCATTGCTGCGTAAGGGGCGCCAAGCACAGGTCCGACCAAGGTGATGTCCTGATGAGACACCGCAACCGTGTACAAATTGCTCGTCAGAATTCTGGACCTTGCTCTGCCTTGGATGCCCATCGATCTCCGCATCAGGGCCAGATCTTTTTCCATGGCCACCATGACAGCGACAGGACCGATACTGGGATCGTGCTTGCCCTTTCTGGGACAAATAATTGCATCTTGCGTCATGCCTTGGTCACGGACTCCCGGTTTTTTCTTTGATCAGGTGTCTGGCCTTTTGACCCTGCCTTGTCAGGGGTTCCAGTCCTACCGGTGATCTCACGAAGAAACGGCAGCGCCTCTTGTTTGTAAACAACATCCCACACATATCGGCGCATCACATTGCGAAACATCAGGTGAGTATTTGAACATGCCAAGTATTCGACAATGCGCCCTGCAATAAACAATGGAGGTTCATCCAGCCCAAAGAAACATACACCCTCACCCAGTTCCCTAAACGGCCAGATGTCGGAGCAAGCAATGGGCAGTTTGATCATACCTGCCTCCAACAACGGCAGCCCAAAGCCTTCGTCCTTACTCGTCATAAGGAGCAGATCCGCCATAAGATAAAGGTCTCGAATAAAGACACGATCAGAAACCAGCTTTGTCTTATTGCGAAACCTGTACTCGGCCAAAATAGCGATGTTGTCCTGCAGGCCCAGTTCCTTGATCCAGTACCGCAGTCTTCGGTAATACGCCACAGCCCGTTCTTCATGAGGATCATAGGCGCCTGTGAGTACAAAAAGGACGTTATGACCCAATAACTTGATCCCTCGAATGATGTGGATGGCGAGCTCCAGGTTCTTTCGCGGCGTGATCCTTGACGGCTGCACGACCACAAGGTCCCGGCCAAACAGATCAAGTTCTTCTGATAGCATCACCGATCTTTGATCAACGTAGAAAAAGCGCACCGGATCAATCCCGTTGTGTATAACCCTCCACGAGGCATCTCCACAGTGTTTCCTGAACAACTCCTTTCGTGACTCCGAGACAGTCACGTAATGTATGTTCGGATGCACGTGCTGAAGCACAAGCCATGGGAGCCCGTTCAGATATTTCGGGGGACCGGCTTGAAAATAAGGCGAATCGTGGGCCCAACTCACCACTACCGGGCCGTCTTCCGAATCTGCAAGACGTCGCAAGCCCAGGGTCAGGGGAAGGTTAAACGGCATGTGAAGCACATTATGGGCAATTATGATATCAATGTCTCGAGACCAGTCTTTTAGAATTCCATGAATCCTGTTTGTGGGCCCCTCCAAGGCCCCTTGACGCCCCTTCTTGCATTCTTCCTGGGCCTTGATGATCCGAGCGTTTTTTGAACCCAAGACCGGTTCTATCCGTACAGGAAAATCCTTGGTGAATACCTCACCCATGCCGGCCAGCACTGAGACCGAGTGGCCCCTCCGATGAAAAACAGAGGCCTGCTGACTGAGGATCTCTTCCACGCCGCCTATAACCGGCGGGCACGAGTAGTGCAAAATCCCCAGCCGTAAAGACACCCCAGAGGTCTTGTCAGGATTGTTCACAGGCATATGTTACCGGAAAGATTCTATCAAAGGCAGAAGCTTTCTCTCCAACACCTCATATGAGAAATGCCTCTTGCCTAACTCATAATTCTTCTCGACGATCCATCCTATGTTCCCAGGTTCCAGAAATGATTTGATCCGGTCTATGAGCTCAGACGTGACAAAGGATTCAAATGAAATGACGTCAAAGCCGCATGGTTCAATATCTTCTATGAATATTGAATAGCGATTTACGACAACCGGCTTCTTGAAGTAGATCGCTTCCAGAAAGGCATTTCCGAACCCTTCATAACCTGAAGGGTACGTAACCAGATCGGCATTGTGATATGCATCTTCAATCGTGTATTTCCTGTCGCATCTAGCCTTAAAACATCTGGCTGATCCGATTTTGTCACCCACATATACGACCTCTACCCCAAGACGTTCGGCGTATTCTATCACCCGTTTGGCATAGAGACTACCCTCGTCACCGGATTCATGGGAAATTACGACTCGGGGCCGCTTAAGCTTCATCAGACTCACTAGCTCAACTGCCCGTTCAATCCACTTCCGGGGCACAACCCTTGTGGGCTGAAGGACAAAGAGATCATCATCTTCAAACTCGAGTTCTTCACGGAGTAACTTGCCGTTGGGAGGCGGTGGAGGCGGGCTTGCAAAATCAAAAACATTTGGAATAACCACATTGCTCATACCCTTCCGGAAGCTCAGTTGCCGGGAAGCCTCGGAGTTTATGACCACATGACGCATGGACCGAAGATTCGGGGGAAAGGAACACTGGAGGTGGTCGTGAACGGCGTTGATGAGAAAGCGTTTGCGTTCCCAGCTAAAATCGTGGTGGTGCGCTATGGCCGGCATTCCTGTCTCGGCTATGAGCTCTGTGAGCGCCCACCCCAGAGGAATGTTCATCGGAATGGCCAGGGCATTTTCCGGAATCAGTAAATCAATGTTAAAATGGCCGCAAAACTCGTAAAGTCTTGACTTGAGATGTTCCTTGAGCTCAGCCATCTTTGCAGAGAGCGAGGCCCTGCGTGTAGTCTTCTCAAAACACAGGGTAGTGATTTCGAGAATCTCGGGTGCTTCAAAATGGGCCACGGGTTCCAAAAAAGACCGATCCTGCGGCGTATCGAGTTCTCCCCCGAAAAAATAGCATTCATAGCCGTTTCGTTCCAGAACCTGATACCACTTGTAGGTCTCCAACGTCACGCCGTCTGTTCCGGCAATCCGTGTGGATACAAACCCGACTCTTTCCATCACGATTCTCTCCTCTTCACTGCTCGCCAGCGCGTCTTTGTGCTTGAGATCTCGCCTTAAGGCTTTCTCAGTAACCTCTTAATCTTATAGCATCATTCAGCCAGCTTGGCTATCTCAAATACGACCTGATCATAAAATCGCTGCGCGATTTTATGCAACGCGGCGCCGACTTCGCCATAGTAGCCATGGCTACGACGGCTGAATTCCCCGCTACGAAAAAAGGAAATTCCTATACTATCAAGTTATCCGGGTTAGATGCCGATACAAGGCAAGGAAAACAAGTCCCGAGTCAATGTCATTGACTTAGGCTCAAGTCAGTGTTAGTTTGTCATTTCGAGCGAAGCGCGTGCCCTGCCCGCCTTGGCGCGACACAAGTTGGAGAGTGCCTAGGAGAGAAAAACCCGGTCTGGGCCAGGGGCGCGACATGAGAATAATAACCGGTGCTATTTCAGCCGTCATCCGACTCAGGCGGACTATGGCGAAGTCGGCATATGAACCCGGTCTGGGCCAGGGAAAAATCTTGTTCTGCTTGAATTCAAAGGAGTTCTCGTCGCCAATGCTCCTCGAAATGACAGAACAAAATTCCTTAAGTTAATGGCATTGGGTCCCGAGTTGGAAGCGTTCTCAATAATTCAAAATGCATGATATGGGAAAACTCTGTTGAAAATCAAATCCTCTTTTCACTCGACTGGAATAGGGTCTTTCAAGGGGCTGGCTGCCAAGTATTGCGATATTGGGGATAGGCTCTGCGCTTATCTGGAAAGAAAGACGCCACATAGGCCTGCCACGCATTCCCGAACTCTTATTCTTTTAAAGAGGTCAGAAATCCGTTCGTGAAATAGAAGTGTCTATCCCCGTATATCCATTCTTCCTTTCTCATTTCTTGGGTTTCCAATACCACATGCCTCTTTTCAGGCACACCCAAAACCTCCTTCACCTGCCAAGTGTCCATGCCAATGACTATGCTCTTCTTATCAATGACAGCTCTTTGGAATCGTCCTGCAGGCGCCGGCAATTCAAACAGCTTTCTGTTTTCCCTTGCCAGCCACCAGCCAAAGATAAATCCCAAGACTATCAGAAAAATAACAGCCAGTTTTTTCATCACTTGTTCTTTACATTGACCCAGCCCTAACCTTTATTAAAGTTTAACATCCATCAACAAGAACATCAATCAAGATCATGAGCTGTGGTGAGAGGTGAGATGACAAGACAAAAGGCTGTTCGCGAATCAAGTGTTGAAATGGCCCAGGTGATGTTTCCCTCGATGATTTCGCTGGATGAAAACAGGAGACCCATGGCGGTTCCCAAATTTGAGCGCCAACTCTGCGAATTTATTCTTGCGTGAGCCCTAAGAGCGAAACGCGCTGGGGAGCTGAGAAAAAAGCTGAACAAGGAGTGAAGTTGTTTTTGAGCGAGCCTTACGTATCCATCAACTCCGCATTCCAATACAGATAATCAACCCAGGCATTGGGAACACTTCTCACACCGATCGTAACCATGATAAACGGCACCCAAGAGGGCTTTACGGGTTTCTTTAAGAGTCTGAAACCCGCCTCCTTCATGGTTCTACCTCCCTTGATCCGGTTACACATGCAACATGACGTGACAATATTGGTCCATTCGGTTTTTCCACCGTGCCTCTTGGGCACAACGTCATCAAAAGAAAGATCTTTCGACTCAAACTTCTGCCCGCAGTATTGGCATCGGAATCCGTCCCGGCCATAGATATTGAGCCTGGAAAACTTGATATCCCTCTTTCTGTATCTCACGAATCTAAGGAGCCGAAGCACTGACGGAAGTTTGATAGCGAAGGTTACGGAGTGGATATCCCTTTCGTACTCCTCCAACACCTCCACCTTTCCCAAGGTGAGAAGCCTTATGGCCCTTTTCCAGTCGATCACCTTCAAAGGCTCAAAAGTTGCATTCAACAGTAATACCTGCTCCATACGGCCCCCCGAATCTCTGGCTACCGTTGCTTTTCGTTTGTTTTTATAATGTACTTTGATACGTGGTGTCAACCAGAATATGGACGGAAATGTCTTAAACGAGGTCTCGATCTATCTAAATGGGAGAATTGGCACGAAACCTGAATAATACAACCCGATCAGGAGCTGTAAGTTGTGGGTGATGATCTGAGTATTAGGTCAGTATATATCGACTGTCACAAGTGTAAGCATTACTATGTCACTTGGGATAAGGACTTTCCCCATGGATGCCGCGCCATGGAGTTTAAGGGGCGAGGATTCCCCTCTGCACTTGTGCGACGGAACTCAGGGATTCCTTGTCTTTTGTATGAACCAAAGGAGCGGCCCATCAAGCGGCCTTTTTCTTAACGAGGGGATATTTGTGAGAATAAGAGTCATTATATAAGACAATCTGTACGGCTTCACAGGTTTTTGGGTTTAGAACCATCGGCCCGATAAGGTTTGCCGTCATTTTTTCAGGCGCCCCCCTGGGGATGGTGACAATGATGTAGCACTCCAAAGCAACCTTCTCGCCTTGTTGGTCCCATCCCATTGCCTGAACCGCAGCATCCAGGTCAACCTCGTAATCGGGCTTGAATAACCATCGGTTGGTAATGACAAAGGCCAGCGCGGGATCATCAAGGGACTGATACCAGAAAAAAGGGGACTCTTCTTTGTGCTGGATAAGGCAGAATCGCTTTTTGTCTGCAAAACCAAGCATTCCATGGGACATGCTAATTAGCTTTTCTTCCGGCAGTTCCACGGTCCCGAATCGCGTGGTTTCAACCTTCATACTATCCTCCCGCTCCTATTGTCACACTCATTGTTGGTTCCACACAGTTGTGCTGCCGCTGCAAAATCATTGGCTTCCACCCGTGCGGCCAAGAGGTTTTCTTCCTGAATCCTGTTATAGATCTCGCCGCGATGAACCGCTATTCCCTTTGGAGCCTCGATCCCAAGCTTGACCTGTGATCCCTTGATTTCCAAAACGCTGACAACTACATCATCACCGATGTTTATCTCTTCTCCCGACTTCCTTGTCAGTATAAGCATGCCGCCCTCCCTGGCGTCACAACCAGATATTACATGTAATTCACCAAACTCAACTGGAGAACCTTGGAAGATGCAGCCAGGGCAGCCTGGTAGGCCACCTCCTTGGCCTTCAAGTCCATGATCGCCTCCGTGATCTCTGCATCCTCAATCTTCGAAAGACTTTCGGTAGTTGCAATATCCAGATTCTGAAGCACGTTATCCTTGATCTCCATGCGGATCATCTTGGACCCTACATCGGCAATCTGGGCAGAATTGTGGTCAAAATGAGTATCCAGGTTTGTCATGGCTGTTTGAATGCCGCTGATGTCGTTGCCCTGCAGGGCTGTTTTCAAGTCCTTCAATATTCTAAAAATATCGTCACTACCGCCCGCGCCCGAAGGTTGGAACGCGGCCTGTCCGTCGCCTCCGATCTCTACTGTGGCATCTTTGCCTATCTTTATAGTAAACGGGTTGCTGTCCCCGTTGTATGTGACACTGTTGTCGCTGTTGAGCGTGAAGGCCGCTGCATCCGTTTTCGACCCGGCAAAAACATACCGCCCGTTCACCTGGGTATTAGCCAGGGAGACAACCTCTTCTAGAGTATTCTGAACGATCTCGGCCGCAGAACGCCTTTCCGCTGCCCCGGTGTTGGCGCTGGCCATCTGAACACACAAGGCCTTGGCCTCTGAAACCAGGTCCTGAACGCTGGTCTGGGCGCTTTCAGAAGCAACAAGCCAGGATTTGCCCATAGATATGTTGCGGCTCAACTGCTCAATGTTGGAAAGACTCGATTTCATGCTGAGCACCTGGGTCAGGCCCACGGGATCATCAGAAAGCTTGAGAATACGCTTTTGAGTCGCCACCACCATGTTTGCCCTGTTCAATTCCTCAGTGATCTTGGCCAGGTTGAGCTTTACATTATCGAAAATAATCTTGTTCGATACTCTCATGGCAAATCCCCTTCCATTACTTTACACCGAGCAACGTCTGCAACATCTCATCCGATACGCTAACGAGCTTGGCTCCTGCTGCAAAGGCATGCTGATACTGCATGAGCTGGGTCATCTCCTCGTCAAGAGAAACGGATGAAATGCTCTCCCTCATGGTCTTGAGTTCATTCACCATGACTTCATTGAAGGCCCTGCTCCGCGAGATACTCGACCCCTTGATCCCCAGAGAACCCACCAGGCTGTGGTAGTACTCCTCAATTGTAGCAGTGCTAGTCCCCTCAGTGTTCCCGTTGATCCTGTCGTAAGTCCATTCTGAGACGGACATGGAGGTGTATTGCAGGTCAACAATTGCAAGCGCATTGGTGTTGTCGCCAGTGGCAAAGGTCCCGTAACCGGAAGATGTTACGTCGCTGTCTATCTTGGCCGCAGCGATGTAGTCTTTGTCAGAGCCAATTACATCGTTTACACCCATGCCCCCGGCAGCCGAGCCTGTGAAAAACGTGTTGATCCCGAGCGCGGCCAGGACATTACTCGTGTCATCTGAAAACGCAAAGGTGTGGTTATTCGTAGTCGTAATTGCCAACTTCCCATCAGCGTTAACGCTGGCTGATATGTCTGGATCGAGTGCGGTAATGGCTGTTGCTATGTCGTTTAATGTGGTTACACCAGCAGTCACAGTCACAGTTGTCCCTCCCCCGTTCGCCAGAGTGTCTGTACTGTCATATAGCCAGACTTCAAACGTCCCACCACTGATCTTTTCATAGTAATCCAGACCGGAGGCAGAACTTGTAAGGGCCGCGCCCGGAGCTGAAGCGCCGTACGTACCGGTCGCCGAGCTGAAAGTGGTCAACCCAACACCCTGGCTGTGCTGCTTGTTTACAGCCCAGATGAATTCAGAGGCCAGCTCTGTCAGGTCCTGCTTGTATTTCGCCACGATTTCGTCCCGCATATCAAGCCATCCGCCCAGCTTCCCCTTGCTGATATTGTCCGTTATGTCAACCTCATTGCCGCCGGAGCCCTGCCATTTGACTGAACTCCCGTCGAGCTCAATGTCGTATCCGTCATTACCGTCAACGAGAACAACACCCTTGGCCGAAACGATGGTAAACGCCCCATTGCTCTGCTCAAAGATCTTCATGTCTATGTACTCGGCAAGTTCTGAAGCAAGCACGTTGCGCTGATCCCTCAGGTCATTAGCCGAAGCATCGATCTCCAGACCAGCGATTTCATTGTTGAGATTAGCGATTGCGGCCGTAATTTCATTGACCCTTCCTACGCCGGCCTTAACCGCGTTGGTCAAATCCGTGTTGAGCTGCAACAAATCGGAATCAATGGATTTAAATTGCTGTGAGATGAGGAGGCTATGCTCGTAGAGGGCAATCCGTTCGGCAGCACCCGAGGGATCATTTGATATATCATGCCACAAATTCCAAAACTCCCCCAGCATAGTGCTCAAACTGGTGTCTGAGTTCTCGTTAAACAGCCCCTCCATGGCCAGCATATAATTTTCCATTTCTTTGTAGCAATAAAGGCTCGATTTTTGCTGCATGACACGATTTTCAATAATCTGGTCACTGGCCCTAACGATCTCGGTTGTGTCCACCCCCCTGCCGAGAAGCACGCCACCAAAGGGCGCAGGTTTCTTTGCTTCAAACACAGCAGTCTGCTTGGAATAACCAGGCGTATTCACGTTGGCAATATTGTGGCTGGTTACGTAGATACCGTACTGCTGTGCTGCCAGGGCGTCTTTGGCAATGCTCAATACCAGTCCGATACCAGATGACATAGTTACACCTCTCTAGTGAGCAACACATTCGCCGGGCCGTTGGAATTCAGAGACCCGCAGCCATTGTAAAGGGGTTCTGCCGTATGCCCATTTGCAATGATACTGATGAGCTGATCAAGAAAATCAAGGCTCTGTTCAATAAACTGCTTGTTCTCCCGGCTCCGTTGCCGGGTCTCTGTCTTCAGGCCTACGAGAGACAAATAGGCCTTCTTAAACCGTTTACGTTCCACAGACGGAATAAGCGACAGCACTGTGGCCAGGGAAAAAGATGATACATCCATACCGTGGTCTATGGAGGCCTCGGACAGAGCGGCCAGCGCCTTTACGCGGACCGCCTCGATGCGAGGCACAATTGACTGTTTTTTATCGGAGATCTCCCATAGGGCGTCCATATCGGTCTTGATCAGGAACTCGCGTTCCTGTTTCAAACATTCCACAAGATCCTGATACAGCATGATTTTTTCATAAAACAGATCTTCAAGGCTCTTAATTGGCGCTTTCATAGGGATTTTCTCCTGTTTCGGAATCACACAAGGTTCTTATCGGATAAAATGCTTACTTGCTAAAGTTGAGGACTCGGCGCCAGACATCTTGTCATATTGCTTTGCAACTTGATCCGTCAATTTCTCATAGAGTAACTGCCCGAGTCCCATGCCTCCCCCCTTTGCCACGGACTGGGCCATTTGTTCATCCAACATCGATTTGTAAATTTTGCTCTCGTGAGAGCTGTCGAGAAGCCCGTTTTCAGGAATGCTCTTTCGCGCTGATTTCAGGACAAAATAGATAAAAATCGATTCAAAATCAGCGCACGCCTGTCTGAGCTTCGCGTCTTTCCGGTCTGTCCCTTTCAAAACAACATGGGCTCTCAGCCCTATCTCGCTTGCTGTTATGCCTGTCATGTCACTCATTGGTCGCCTGTCACTGGTCATTCGTCACCTGCCATTGGCGCCTCCTGCTTACTTCTTACTGCCATCCGAAATCCGGCATCCAACCTATTGATCACCAACCACCGACTATCTCTTTTTACATAAGCTCCAGTTTGGCATGAAGCCCGCCGGCAACCTTTATGCACCTAAAAATGGTGATCAGATCTCTTGGGGTTACTCCGATGGCATTGAGCGCCCTGACCAATTCGCCAATGGTGCTGCCACTGGGAAGCAGAATTAACCTGTTGTTTTCCTCTTGAACAGCGACATCAGTATCAGGGGCCACGACCGTCTGTCCTCCCGGCCCCATAACGACACCGTCTTCAGGTTTGAATTGTTGGGTCCCGCTTTCGAGAGGTGGTGTAGGAGCAAAGGGGGCAGGCTGAGACACGGAAGCGCGCTCCTTGATTACAATATTCAAATTACCGTGGGCCACGGCCACCGTGGAAATCCTGACATTCTCGCCCATAACAACCGTGCCTGTCTTCTCATTTAACACCACTTTCGCAACCGTGTCGGGCGTTACCTGAAGGCTTTCCAGAGCCGCAACCATCTCCACCACACGTTCACGAAACTCTTCCGGTATGCGCATCTTAACGGTCCCGGAATCAATTGTACTGGCCAGATACCGGCCGAATTTTGTATTGATTGCATTACGCACCCTGACAGCTGTTGTGAAGTCAGGATTGCCCAAGGCGATAGTAAGCTCCTGCTTGCCTTGCATAGGCACAGGGATTTCACGCTCAATCGTGGCCCCCCCTGAAAGCCTGCCCGCAGTGGGATGGTTCTTGGTCACACCTCCGCCGGCAGCGCCGCCGGCAGCAAAACCACCGACCGAGACAGGGCCCTGGGCCAAAGCATAGATCCTTCGATCCACACCACGTAAAGGCGTTAATAAAAGAGTGCCCCCTTGAAGACTCTTGGCATCTCCTATGGAGGAGACCAGCACATCAATCTTGTTTCCAATTCTCGCAAAGGGAGGCACGTTGGCAGTCAATATAACAGCAGCCACGTTTTTGACTGAAATAGCTGATTTGTCCACATGGATGCCCAGCCGTTCGATCATGTTGGCCAGGGACTGCACCGTAAAGCCTGTCCCGGACTTATCCCCTGTGCCGTTTAATCCAACGACAAGGCCGTAACCGACAAGTTGGTTGTTCCTAATGCCTTTGATCGATGCCAGGTCTTTGACCCTCGCGGCGAAAACCTCGGAAACCAAAAGCATCAGCAAGGCTATGGTGAAGCAAATTGTCTTTGACTGTGTTGCTGTTGTTTTCATATATCTAATTCCTAAAACGGCCATACCCAGTCAACTGCTCGCATGAGCCAGCCGGGACGCTGCTTGTCCGCTATCACGCCTTTGCCGGAATATTCTATCCTTGCATCCGCAACATAGGTTGACTGAATCTCGTTGCTGGTGTCAATATCTTCAGGCCGAATTATCCCGGAGATAGCAATGTGTTGGGTCTCGTTGTTAACCTTAATCTCTTGTCTGCCAAATATGCGAAGATTTCCGTTGGCAAGCACCTGTATCACTCTTGCCGTAACGTAAGCGTCTAGTTCGCCTTCGCGATTATTTGTACCCTGGCCGGTGAAACTCGGCTTGAAATTGGCCTTGAACAGGTTGGCTTTGTCTAACCGATGATTGTCGCCAAGGGCGCTCATGTAACCCATGAGATTCGGAATCCCCGCCTCAATACTCGAATCACGGCTTGTCTGTGTCTTGGCGTACAATTTGCCTGTTGGCTTTTCAGAAATCCTTATGGTGACAAGATCTCCAACCTCCCTGGCCCTCATGTCCACAAACAGCAAGGCGCTGCCTGCATCTGTCCACAATGACCCTTCAGATGGCGCCGGCGATTTTAGGGTTTCAAATTCGTGTCCCCGGATGTCCTCCGCATGGACCTGCAATTGCTTTTTCTGCGCAGGCGTGACACATCCTGAGAAAACCATTATGCCTACAATCACAATGCAACCCAGCATGCACATCCTAGTTCTCATATCCAGGCGCTCCTTAGAATTCAACTCTTACGGTTGAGCCGTTAACCACTGAGGCTATTATTTCTTTATTGTTCATACAGTTTGTGACACGTATTTGCTCGCCGGCAAATCCCTTGCTTTTCGCTATGCCAATGGCTGTCACCCTTATCGTCGACGACTCGGCAATGATCGTCACTCGATCTCCCTTTTCTATGAGTGGCGGATCCTCGATTGTGTTGGCCATCAACACACTGCCGGCCTTTACCGCGTGTTTCAATCTTTTCCCGACAACCGCCTGAAGTGTTTTGGTCACGTTGGTTGGGAGTTTGGAGATATTCTTCATCTCAAAACACAAGTCCTCTTTGGCAAGGATGGCGTGGCGCAACAAGGGTCCAACAGTGCACACAACTTCTTCAAATCTATCCACCCAACCTGATAATACAACACGACTCTCGATTTTCCCGTTGACCCTTACAAAGGCGTTCAGGCTCACATGCCCCATGGGCTTTTCATTAGCTTGATTTCTGAGATCAACACGGACATCTCCCTCCGGCAGGGGGCCGTTGCCAATGACCCTGAAGCGACTGATTCCAAAATCAACATGGGGATCATTGATCTGTTGTGCAATAAAGCCGGTGTAACGGCGCAAGAAGTCCTCGTCTTCAATAGACTGACAAGCCCTCCCGATCCTGACATACTCAGGTATCCTTAGAACAATATTTTCAGGAAGCCACCTCTGCGAGCGAACCTTAGACTCGATCCACGATCCAGGCAATGTCTTGTGCTTTCCCGGGTTCGGAGAATAGGCCAAATAGGTGGCTCCAAGTCGTTTCTGCAGAGCGGACGGCCCCTCTATCCGAGCAACGTCCTTCAAATAGACCTTTTCTGCTCTTACCAACGCCTCATCCATCACGCCAACGTAAGCCCGCGTATCTGCCCGGACATCAGAATAGCCAAATGCTGTCCCCACAGCAATAATTGTGGCCAATAGTATGGCATTGAGAGTTCTCATTTTTCCTCTACCGTTTGATATTATTAGCCATTTGAAGCATCTGATCAGAAGTCTGGATAGCCTTTGAATTGGCCTCGTAGGCCCGCTGGGCAATAATCATCGTAACCATCTCTTCCACCACATTCACATTGGACATCTCCAGATAGCCCTGGGCGATAGTCCCCACCCCGTCTGTTCCCGGCGCTCCTTCAGTCTCCTCTCCGGATGCTTCCGTGGATCGGTAAAGATTTCGCCCCATGCTAAAGAGGCCCGCTGGATTTGGAAAAGTGTACAACTTGATATCAGAGGTGGCCAGTTCCGTGTTGCCCGCGCCAAAGGCTGTCAGTCTTCCCGTAGAATCTACGGAAATAAAAACGGTATTTGCAGGGATTGTGATCTCAGGCTCGAGCCTGTCGCCGCCAGGCGTGCAGACATACCCTTCGCTGTCGGTCTTAAAATCGCCGGCCCTGGTGTAAACCTCTTCATCATTGCTCACGATCTTGAAAAAACCCTTCCCTTCGATTGCCAGATCAAGTTCATTACCTGTCTGGCTGTAATCCCCCTGTGAAAACAATTTTTGCACACCCATCGGTTTTGTGCCCATCCCAACCTGAATTCCCGTTGGGAGCTGGGTCCCTGCGGCCGTAGTAGCGCCCGGCAGACGCAGCGTTTGATACATAAGATCCTGGAAATCAGGACGACTCTTCTTAAAACCAGCCGTGTTTACATTGGCTAAGTTGTTGGCAATGACATCAACGTTTAGCTGCTGGGCGGCCATGCCCGAAGCGGCTGTCCATAATCCCCTTAACATAGGTAACCTCCATTTGCTCGGACTTCGAGTCCTGAAAATATTGAGTGATTTCTTCGCGAACCCTTAGAGTTTGCCGACTTCATTAATCGCTTTTCCGTCGGTTTCGTCAAATGTTTGGAGCACTTTCTGGTACGATTCAAAATTTCGCAGGGCCTCCACCATCCTGATCATTTCCTCTGTGAGCGCCACATTAGACTCCTCAAGGTACCCCTGCCTAACAGAGGTCCGTTCAGGACGCGGGCCCTCCCCCACATCTCCCTCATAGACATAGTAAGACAGCCCTTCTTTCCGGAGGCGACCAGATCGATCAAAAAAAACGATCGATAAGGTATCCACCTCAGTCCCATCCACGTCTATTCGTCCGGTGGCATCAACAGTCACATCCTTTCCGTCAATGGAGACAGGACCGCCTGACCCCATCACAGGGTCGCCATTTGAAGTCACCAGCTCACCCTGGGCGTTAAGGTGAAACTTCCCATCTCGTGTGTACCTTATGCCGGCTGGGGTGTTCACCTTGAAAAATCCTTCTCCAGACAAAGCAAGATCCAGTGGGTTGCCTGTATTCCTCATATTGCCTTGAGCCATGTTTGTTTTCTCGTGGACCCTCAGGGCCTCGTCAAAAAAGAGAACACTCTTCTTGAATCCAGCAGTTCCAACATTGGCGAGATTGTTGGCAATGGTGTCAAATTTGAACTGTTGAATGCGACATCCTCTGACCGCATTATAAACACCAGGATTCAACTTAATCAGCCCTCCTTCTTTTTGATCAGTGGGATTGCAACGAAAATGCCATACCTGCTCACAGGTGAGTTTTTATTGAAGGCTTGCGCATGTATGAACAGACAACTACAGGTAGACCAGGCTTTTTATATGTTATTTCAGATACTTTTAATCAGTCCGACACGAGTCGTGCACTCGATAAAGGGCTGTTTTCTTGTGGCGCTGACCCTGACAGGACCAACCGTGAATGCCCTTTGATTCCCTGGTCTGGGAAAAATCTTCCTACTTCAGGCCGTTTTTTCCGTTCAGCCGGTAGACAAAGGCAAGGAGTTCAGCAACAACTACGTAGAGTTCGGGCGGGATTTCCTCGTTAAGATCAAGCCTTGATAAGACCTCAACAAGGTCGGGGTCATCCTTTACAGGGATTCCGTGCTCTCGGGCCAACTCGATAATTCTTTCAGCAACCACGCCAGTGCCACTTGCCGTGACACGGGGCGCATAACCGTCAGCCGGCCTGTATTTTAGGGCTACTGCCTTTTTTGATTCTCGAGTCATATGACTATACTGATGTAGTGTTCTTCCGGATCCAAGATGGCGTCAACCAGCGATGTCTCTGCCAGATGACCTCTTTCCTCCAGCCGGCACTTTATCTGCTGCACGGAAAAGCCATGTCTTTCGATCTGCTTTACTAGATGACCCGTGTGGTTGTTGAAAAGGGATTGAGTTTTTTCATTGCAAACGCAAAAGCCAATCTTTATGACCTGTTGAAAGACCGACGCATCCACCAGAACTGGTCCAAGGCTAGACATATCCAGAAAAAGAGAAAGGTTGACGACCCTATTCTGATCTTTTTTATCCTCGCCATCTTCACGCCTACCCGAAATGTCAATCAAAAGCTGGGCAAAGCTGAATCCATCATCCCACTGCATAGGAATAACAAATAGAAGTTTGCCCTTTTCCTCCAAACCGCTCAGATTCAGCAGTTGAAGTTGCTCAAGGGCGTCGATGAATCTGCCTACTCCCTTTCCGGATAACAACTTTATGGCGCCTGCATCTGCCAGCGACCTCAACGCCAATCCCTTCAAATCATGTTCCGTCAAGGCAGCGCCTTGGTTCCGAGATTCCAAACCCAAAAGAAGCAACGACTTCAATTTGTGCTCCCAGATCATTCCCGAGCCATCTATGAATGACTTCAAAAACCCGGGGTCAAGCGCTTTGTCGGGGTGAAGCGATATGCGGCCGAGCAACGCCCACATTCGCATGAGGATATGAGGCGACTTCTCAGGACCCGAATCCTTGAGAGACACTGTCAAGACACTCAAGATGTCGATAAGGGCATTATAGGGAAACCCCTGAAAAGCGCTCCCTTTCAGCAGATCACCAACGCCAGCCAGGCTCTCATGTCTCAGCTCAACCAGTTTCAGGATGCATTCCGGCGCAAGCTGTTCTACTTTGAAGAAGACAACGTCTCCCGGCCTAAGCGGCACTCGTGTTCGCGCGACGAGTTGTTTGCCCTTGATCAGGAGAAGCGAGTGATAAGGGGGAATTGATTTTATGATTCTACCCTCTACCACCTCATGTCTCTTTAATAGCGGAATTGCTCTATTGTCTGCTTTTTTGCCAGGGTCGAGCTTGGACGGGGAAAGCACAATGTAGTCAAGGTTATGAAGCATTTCTCAATCGGACGAGACTGGGCAGGGGTTAAGCCTGATCCATTTCCTGAAATCTCTTTCTCAAATCCAGCACAAGGCTGACCTCACCTTTGGCAATGCCGAGGCGATTTGCTATCTTTTCCGAACTGAGCCCCTTATCTGAAAGCGTGATGATCTCTTGCTGCAAATGACACACGTCTTTATCTTTATGGCGTATAGCCTTGCTCCCACCGGAAGCAAGGCTGGCTTCAGCACGGTTGAGCAGCAAATTCAAACTGATAATGCGCCTGTCAAGGTGTTCGTTGAGCCTTCTGACTATTTTCTGTTTCTCCTTGAGCTGGACCTCAAATTGCCCCGCCACTTCTTGCGCATCTCTTAGGACAGGCTCAAGTGTATCAGTGATATGTTCCGTCCCGGATGCTCCGGACCTGTCGCCCAGGGCCTTAACTTGTCTTACAAAGACGATGAAAAGTACGATCAGGCACAGATCCACAATAATCTGTATGATCGCCCAGAATTCCACGGATGTTGTCAGCATGATGAATCGATTTTGAACTCATCCTTGACGGCTTCGTAAAAAGTCCATCATTCTTGTTCCCAGGCTCAAATCACCACATCTAACAGGGCGCCCGGAATCTTTGAGTCTTTCTCTTGACCCCTCTTCTTTGTTGAATCTTTGTATTGGTATGCACTCCGTCGGGAATCTGCGGACTTATCGCCGGACCTATTTTTTTTCTTCCCTTTTCTCCTATTTGCGGGCAAAGGCCGGTTCAGTTCAAAGGCCTGCCGTTTGCCTTTTTGTATCTCTCTAATTCCAGTCCCTTGCCCAAGAGGGACTTTCATGTCCGTGATACGCGCCATTGTCTAGTGAACCCACGGCCTCAAACCGACCAGTTTATGGTGGTAGAATACCTATATAGCTCGCAACGTAAAGATGCTGGTTGCTAGATGCTCGATGCTGGATAAATCAAAAAGAAATCCTTTTATATCCAGTAACCAGCATCAAGTATCACGTGGCGCCTGGCTTCCGGTTACACCAGCAGAAATTCGGTAAAATCGATCCTGTCCACGGTTCCGGTCACAAGTACGGCATTAAGGGCATCAATAATATCTTTCTTCAGCTTCTTCCTGGAGTCAATCCGTTCCATTTCTCCCATAGCTATTTTACTCAAAACTCCGTAGATGGCAGCTCTGCAAAGGGTCATTTTCTCGTCCACCTCACTATACACCGCGCTGTTTGACGGTTTAATCGAAAGACTCAACAACAGATATGCCCTGTCACCTTTTTCGGCAAGAAAAACCAGAAACCTGGCAAAATGAAAAATATCAGCCGTGCCGTTCTCTACAGAAGCCTGGTATACCTGCACAGAGACTGTCTTGCGTTTTTCCTCTTTGCCCTTTGTGACGAGTCCTGTTATCCCGTAAACCGAAAAAAGCACACATGTGCCAACAATGAAGCCGGCAATGGGACGTTGATATTTCTTGAGTTGGGCACGAACTGCCGACAGGGGCCCACTTTCAGGGGCATCAGAAGGCGAAATATCCGGAAATGCTGTTTCTGTCTCCTGTTCCCTTGAGTCTTGCGTAGAATTTCCACTCTCTTCTAGCGTTTCCTCTGACTCTGCAGATCGAGTCGGTTCAGTGGCGTCTTCCAATATGATTGTGGCCTCTGCCACCTGACCGCCCTCTGTTTCGCCTCCCCTACCGGCTGAGCTATTGGTCTCAGGCTGACCTTCCCTTTCGACGCTCGATTCGGGTTCGATATTGTCATTGTTATCAAGCTGCTTTGTGTTTTCTTCCAGATTGTCCATGCATGAGCTCTTATGTCTGGTGATATGGCTTCAGCTTGGCTCTAAGTTTGATAATGGCCTTGGTGTGAATCTGGGAAATTCTCGATTCAGTCAGTCCCAGTACCTTCCCAATCTCTTTCAGTGTCAACTCGTCGTAGTAGTATAACGAAACCACCATTTGTTCTTTCTCCGATAGTGTCTTGATGGCTCTGGCTATGACACGCCTCAGTTCCGAGACAATCACGTGATCTCCTGGGTTGTCATCTCCTTGGATTAAACTCTTGAAGGATTTTCTGGATTCCGTATTATCCCTGTCGTCCTTCACATAACCATCCAGACTCAAGAGATCAATTCCTTTAGCCATGCTGAGGATGCCATAGTAAGTATCAAGATCAATTTCCATCTCATCGGCAATTTCCGCGTCATCTGCCGGCCTGTTGAACCTGGCTTCAACGGCCACGATGGCCTTTTCCATATCATGGAGCTTTTTTCTGGTTGATCGCGGAATCCAGTCCAAATTCCTGAGTTCATCCAGCATAGCCCCCTTGATCCTGAATTCGGCATAGGTCTTGAACTGAACATCTCGAGATGGATCAAATCTGTCAATAGCATCCAGCAGTCCCATAATGCCCACACTGGTCAGGTCATCCACAGAGACGTTTGGCGGGACGCGCATGGCCAAGCGGTTTGCCAACAATTTCACCAAGGGAGCATATTGAACAATCAAGGCGCTACGCTCCATATCATTCATAGCGCTGGGCCACTTGGTCTTCGTGTTGCCGTATGAGTATATTGCTGAAGCTCTTTGCATAATGACTAACGAGTTATTAGTTTCTTCCAGAAGAACTTGATATTCCCATCCTGCGCCACATCTGCTGACGAGACCTGCATGCGACCAGCCAATACAGAGAACTCCTTGCTTGATATGCTCTCCGGGTAACTCCGGATCACAGTGTTCTGTTGCCTAACCGCTTTTTCCACATTGCCATCCCTTGGAATAAACCCGATATATTCCAACGATATCCCATTAAGGAAGCGAACGACAGCGTTGCTCAAGTTCTCAAAAACCGACTTGGCTTCCTCTTCACGGTCCACCATGTTAACCAGCAACTTGAAAGTCTTCGTGCCATGCTTGGTATACATCACTTTGATCAAGGCATAGGCATCTGTTATTGAAGTAGGCTCAGAGGTAACCACTACAATCCGCTCATCCGCAGCAATGCTAAAATAGATGACATTGGAAGAAATGCCCGCCCCGGTATCGATCAGAAAGATGTCAAAATTTTCCTCTAATGCATCAAACTCATTCAGCAGGTTGAGTTTTTGTCCTTGCGTCAGATGGACCAGGTCTTGGACTCCGGAGCCAGCCGGAATGATTTGAATTCCTTCGGGCCCTTCCACTATTATTTCGCCCAGACTTTTTTCACCGTTGACTACATGCCTGATATTGTAGGCAGGGCTAATGCCAAAAATAATGTCAATATTTGCCAGGCCCAAATCCCCGTCCAATACCAACACGCTCTTTCCGAGTCTTCTCAGCGCTATGGCCAGGTTTCCTACAATATTGGTCTTACCCACGCCACCTTTGCCACTCGTGACAGAAATGACACGCGTAAAGGATGTTTCCTCACAATATCTGCGTCGATCTCGACCGCCATGCATATCATGGACTTTCTTTCTGACCATCTGTCTCAAGCCGTCTGCTTGATCCACCTTAATACTCTCCTACTGAAAAATCAGGCTCAGTATGCCTGTTTTGGTTGCCTTCAGAATGTCTTCCGGAACCCGCTGGCCTGTTGTGATAAAGGAAATGGGCATCCTTAGCTTGAAAGACTGGTTTACGATTACTCCTCTTGCTCTGGTCTCATCCGTTTTGGTAAAAATGTAACTGCTCAGGTTCAACCGACCAAAATTCCTGGCGGCCGCATCCATCTCAGATGCACTGGTTGCCGTACTGAGAAGCAAATGACTCTTGATGGAGCGATCACTGCCGACCAACCCTGCCATCTCTTTCATACGCTCCATGTCGTAGTGACTCTGCCCTGCCGTGTCTATAAGAATGACATCTTTTTCATTCAGTCGTCTTAGAGCAAATTGCAAATCAGCGCAGCTGAATGCGGGAAAACATGGCACACCCAGGATGGCGGCATACGTCTTAAGCTGCTCCATAGCTCCGATTCTATAATTGTCTATGGAGATAAGTCCTACGGTCATCTTCTGTTTCAGGCTAAGATCGGCCACTAACTTGGCAATCGTTGTGGTCTTGCCTACACCTGTAGGCCCGACAAGAGCGGCTACGATCTGACCTTCAGCCCGAGCAAAAGGATCGGTGATATCGATGACCTTTAAAACCTCTTTCAAGACCCGCTCGTGCAATCCATTCGAATCTGATCGCATATCTTCATCAAACGCCCCCGCCTTTTTCAGGAATGCGTGAACATAAGGTTCGCCAATGCCGCTTCGAATCATTTTGGCATAGACGTCCATCGCCTCCGGATTGGCCGCGAAACCTTCCGCAAGGGGCCGAGATCGACCCAAAAGAAAAAGCATCTCCTTTATGTTCATCAACTCCGACTTCAGAGCATCGAAAAAAGCGGGATCTTGAGGCGGCACCCTTGTTGAATCCCTGCGTGTTTCACCTGCCATCGCGCTTATTTCAAACAGCCCCTTGGTTCTGTATGCTGATGCCCCCTTTTCAACGTCCAGCTTTCGCGTTGACAATATGAGGGCATCCGAGCCAAGGTCTCGCTTGACCATATTGGTCGCTTCTTGAATGGTGTCTGCCTGAAACCTCCTAACCTCCATGCTGTAACTGCACCTTTCCCAAGGATTTAAAGCGGATATTCTTTGAGAGTTCATTATGAGAAAGCACCATTAGAGATGGCGCAAACTGCTCGATCATCCTTCTAAAATGTCGCCTGAGCTGCGGAGAACATAGGATGATGGGCTGAAATCCTTTAGCCATAGCTTTTTCTGTCTCATTGTTGACTGATTTCATGATGCAAGTGGCCACCTTCGGGTCCACTGACAAATATGAACCATGCTCAGTATGTTGAACGCTATCCAGCAGAACGTCCTCAACGTCTTGTTCGAGAGTCAAAACATTCAAGACGCCGTCTTCAGGTATGTGGTTGCTCACAATGGCGCGGGCGAGCCTCTGCCTGACGTACTCTGTTAAGAGGTCAGGATCCTTGGTAACTGGCGAATAATCAGCCAGCGCCTCCACAATCGTCAGGAAATCCCTGACCGAAACTCCCTCTCTCAAAAGATTCTGCAACACTTTCTGAATTGCGCCCAGAGAAAGCAGGGTGGGCGTGACTTCCTCCACGACTTTGGGGTGGGTTCTTGCAAGATTATCTAAGAGATTTTGAACATCCTGTCGCCCCAGCAATTCATCGGCATGGGATCGAATAACTTCGGTCAGGTGCGTTGCTATGATCGCAGTATTGTCGACTACGGTGTATCCCGCAAATTTCGCCTCATCTCGTTTTTTTTCGGGTATCCACAAAGCAGGCAGATCAAAGGCGGGTTCCCTGGTCGCAATACCATCGATCACTTGGCCAACGTCCCCAGGATCCATGGCCATTAAATGGTTGACCATCAATTCGAACCTGCCAACCTCCACACCCTTTATCAAAATCCTATATTCAGACGCCTTTAGGTTCAAATTATCCCTTATGTGAATCGCTGGAATGACCATACCCATTTCCAAGGCAAATTGGCGTCTCATCGACCTGATTCGATCGAGAAGCTCCCCGTTCTGTTGTCTATCCACAAGGGATATGATCGCGTATCCCACCTCAAGCTCCATGGGATCAAGCAGAAGAAGATGTTCCACCGATTCAGGGACCCCTTCTTCGGCTTTTGCTGTCTCAGCCTCTTTGGCAGATTCCTGCGCCAGAGCCTCCTGCTGTTTTCTTTGGAAGACATAGACGCACCCTCCGATAATCGCGCCGAGAACCATAAATGGCAGATGGGGAAGGCCGGGAACAAGTCCGAACAAGAAGATCACCAGCGATCCGACATATACCGCTCGCGGGTTGGAGAAAAGCTGTCTTCCAAAATCAACCCCCATGCTGGATTCGGCAGCAGTACGGCTCACAACAATACCTGCAGAGGTTGATATGATAAGAGCGGGGATTTGAGTCACCAGCCCGTCACCCACCGTAAGGAGCGTGTAGTTCTGCGCTGCCACGATAACGGCCATCTTCTTTTGAAGGACCCCGATGACAAAACCACCAATGATGTTAATGAATGTAATGACTATCCCTGCGATGGCATCTCCGCGAACAAACTTGCTTGCGCCATCCATGGCCCCGTGAAACTCGGCCTCCCTTGCAACAAGAGCCCGGCGTTGTCTGGCCTCATTCTCATCTATAAGGCCGGCATTCAGATCCGCATCAATACTCATCTGTTTCCCGGGCATTGCGTCAAGGGTAAAACGTGCGGCCACCTCAGCGATTCGCCCGGAACCCTTGGTGATGACAACGAAATTGATGATAACCAGGATGATGAAAACAATTAGCCCCACAACGTAATTGCCGCCAACAACAAAGCTCCCAAATGACTTGATGACTTTCCCTGCAGCCAATCCACCTTCGTTTCCGTGGAGTAGTATCAACCTTGTGGAAGCCACGTTCAATGAGAGCCTGAACAGTGTGGTCACCAACAGAAGAGATGGAAATATGGAAAAATCCAAAGGCTTAACCGTATACATGGCCATCAGAATAACAATAACGGATATAGTGATATTAAGGGCCAACAGAAAATCCAGCAAAAATGGAGGCAGCGGTATAATCATGACCATCAAAACGGCCACCACGCCAAGGGCCATGACGGAATCACTGTTGTTTGCAAAAAATGTGTTCTGCTGAGTCCCTACTCCTGCTGTTGCCACGAAATCCCCCTCTAAGCGTTCACACGTTCAGAGTTCACCCTGTTAAACTTCCAGAAGGGAACCCTGTTTAACGGGGTGAACCTGTAAACGGTTACTATCCCAGTTTGCCCTTTAGCCTGTAGACATAAGCCAGAACCTCAGCCACCGCTTGAAATAAAGCAGAAGGTATTTCACTGCCAATCTCAACCATTCTGTAAAGATCTTGAGCCAATCCCTTGTTTTCAACGATAGGTATGTCATGCTCTTTAGCCAGCGCCTTAATCCTTTCGGCTACCAGTTCCGATCCTTTGGCAACAACCTGCGGCGCGTTCATGACAGCGCGGTCATACCTAATGGCCAGAGCGAGGCGGACCGGGTTTGTCACCACGACGTCGGCCTTGGGCACTTCCTGCATCATACGTCTTCTAGCCATCTCCAGTTGAATCCTTCTGATCCTTGATTTGATGAGCGGATCACCTTCGCTCCGCTTGAATTCTTCTTTAACCTCATGCTTGGTCATTTTCAATTGCTGTTCAAACTGCCATTTCTGAAAGGCATAGTCGAGGACAGCCAAAAAGATCATAACCACACAAACCCGGAGAAAGATTTTCAAGATGACCTTTAAGATATATAAGGCGATCGCTGCGACGCCCATCCCTCCAAGGTCCAAAAACCGGTCCATCTCTCCTTTAACCGTCCAGTAGGCGATGACGCCAACTATGGCAAGCTTTGCCACGGACTTAAACAGCTCCATAAAGGATTGTTTGGAAAAGAGCCGTCCCAAGCCCTTGAGGGGACTTATTTTGGAAAACTTCGGAATAACCGGCTCAAAGGTAAACATCACACCCACCTGAAGAAAATTCGATAAGGCAGCAACTATGACCCCGGCTGCCATCACTGGGACCACTATTATGACAAAGCTTTGCACGACATCCTGACCAAAAACCAAAAGCCCCGATAAGCCCAAAGTGGGCTGCGAGACCATGGAAAGGCTTTTTTCCATCACGGACCTTATGTGACCGTACATAAAGGAGCCAAACAGATAAAGCGTTGAAAGCCCGGCCAAGAGCACAGCCACGGAGCTCACCTCACGGCTTTTCGCAACCTGTCCCTTTTTTCTTGCGTCAGACCGCTTTTTGCCGGTCGGTTTTTCGGTTTTGTCCTGGAAATCCCCTTCTGCCAATGTTTACACCCTCACCAAATTCATTACGATCCTCAACACGCCTTCAAATTCCACAAGATACCGTTTCGTGAAGCAAAGCAGGACTTCCAATGAAAGGCCAAAAAAGAACAGCCCAACAACTATCTTTAGCGGGAAAGCAACAATAAGAATGTTCATCTGTGGCACCACCCTGGCAATGATGCCAAATGAAGCGCTTGTCAAAAGCAGCGCAGTTATGGCCGGAGCGCCCACTTTGATGGACATCGCAAACATATCCGCTGAAACCTCTAGCATCCTGCTAAAGAGTCCATCATGCAAACCCAATGACCCCACCTCGACAACAGAGAAGCTATCAACCAGCGTCTTTAGTAAAATATGGTGGCCATTCAGGAGCAAAAAAAACAAAATGGCAATCCAATAGCCTAACATGGCCAAAATAGAACCCTGCGCCCCTGACTCGGGATCAAGAACGTTAGCAATAGCAAATCCCATCTGAAACCCGATGAGCTGCGCCCCTAACTGGACCCCGGCAAAAAACAATCGCAGGATCAAACCAAGAACAAGCCCAAAAACCAACTCGGAAAGGATAAGCCTTACGACAGCCAGAAGGCCTTCCGGAAACAGGTTTGGATCCGGATGAACTACCGGAAAGAGGACGATGCTAATCAGCAAGGCGAGTCCTGCCTTGACAGCGTTTGGCTGCATGCGCCCTCCAAAAATAGGCAACATAAACAGTACAACAATGATCCGGATCAGAATCAGAACAAATGATTTGAATTGCTCAGGTGAAAGGCCAAGAAGGTCCATTATGCCACCATTTCATTATTCCACTGTCATCTAATATATATCGGTATTTGTGTGATACAGTTTTGTCCGAAGTCAATCAGTTGCTGTAGCATCCAGTTAGAGAAAAACAGGAGGCCCAAAAGCACAACCAGTATTTTGGGAACAAAGGTCAAAGTCATTTCCTGGATCTGTGTGACAGCCTGAAAGATGCTTACCGCCAACCCCACGATAAGCCCAAGGCCCAGCATCGGCATTGCGACCAGAATCGTCACCTTGATAGCTTCTTGAGTAAATCCGACAACAAATTCCGGAGTCATATCACCCGCTCACAAAACTCTTAACCAGAGAACCCACAATCAAGTGCCACCCGTCCATCAAAACGAATAGAATGAGTTTGAACGGCATGGATATCATTATCGGTGGCAGCATCATCATCCCCATTGAAAGAAGAACACTCGCGATTACCATATCAATGATCAAGAATGGCACATAAAGAAAAAACCCAATGATAAAAGCTGTCTTAAGTTCACTCACAACAAAGGCGGGTATCAAAACAGAAGAAGGAATATCTTGCGACGTGTTTGGTTTGTCCAACTTAGCCATATTCACAAATAGCGCCAGATCCTTTTCTCGCGTTTGCCTGAACATAAACCGGCGGACCGGAGCCATGGCCGCCTCGAGCGCCTCAGCTTGCGATATCTCTTCATTCATATACGGCTTGATAGCCTTGTCGTTAACCTGTTGCCACACCGGCATCATGATGAAAAAAGTCAGAAACAAGGCGAGGCCAATCATGATTTGGTTTGGCGGCATCTGGTGAGTGCCCAATGCATGTCTTAAAAACGAAAAGGCCACAGCCAGCCTTGTGAACGAAGTCATTAGAATCAAAATAGCCGGCGCCAGGGAAAGCACGGTAAGCAATGCAACAACCTGAAGCAACACTGAGACCTGTTCCGGGTTTTCTGCCTGTCCAATGCCCACCTGGAGCGATGGAAGCGGAACAGACGCACAAAAGGCGATAGCAGGAATTATCAGCAATAGTGCAAAATAAAAAATGAAAACGGTGTGTCGGTTCACTTTGCGTTTCTTATTTTGCATCTTCCAATCGATCCTATCTCTCAGTTGATCTGGCTTTGCCTTTCAGGGACGACGTCAGCAATTTCTCGAAAAGACCACGGCCCGCCTGAAGGGGCTTTGCGCCTTCAATCCTTTCAAGGGCCTCTGATTTTGCAATTCTTGCTAAACAAGTTATGTTTTCAGGAGTGATGCCGATCACCAGCTTTTCACCTGCCACGTCAATCAAGACAATTCGCTCTTTAGGAGTAACATGATAGGACGACAGCATCTTGATGAGTTGTCCCTGCCCTGAGCTATCTCTTAGATACAGAAATCGCTTCATGAGAAAGAGAACAAGTATCAAGACTCCGATAACAATACACAACATGGCCAGAGTCTTGAGGCCGGCCCCCCAGAGGTCAGGTTGAATCATCTGCGATGTTTCTCTTAACCCGTCCAAGTGATCTAATTCCTTATCTAGCCGCCTTGTATGAAATTGCGCGGCAATTCCGTCTATGCCAGTTTCTTGACTCTCTCAATGGGACTAATAATATCAGTCAGCCTTATGCCAAATTTCTCATTGATAACTACTACCTCGCCACGTGCGAATAACTTGCGATTCACATAGACATCCATTGACTCGTCGGCAAGCTTTGTCAACTCGACAATTGAACCTTGTCCCAACCGGAGCAAATCATTGACGAGCATCTGCGTTCGGCCCAATTCAACCGACACCTCCAGCGGAATGTCGAGGATAAAGTCCAAACCCCTGCCCCCGTCAGGCTCATCCCTTCCCCCCTGTGCGTTAGCGGCTTCAGCCGTCTCCAGAGAAGTATCCGGGCTCCTCTCATCCTTTTGCTCCTCCACTGTTGAATCGTTTCCGGATCCAACGCTATCAACATCGTCTTGCGACATATCGGACATAGGTCACTCCTTAAAATTTGTCAGATATTATATCTCACCCATTAGGTTCAGTTTCTCTATCCTAATAGCCCGACTGCCCCTCATGATACCCGGACGTCCCTCAAGTTTCGGAACACCTTGAACCGTGCAAATCAGGTGTTGGGTTGCATATTGCTCAAGCTGAATCACATCGCCAACCTTGACATCAAGCAGCCTCTCTGCCGTAATTTTCGCTGTGCCCAGCTCGACAACCACATCGACCGTCGTCTCGCGAATCCTCTCGTGCAGGCGCCTTTCCCATTTCGCATCCATACTATTCACTTGATCGCCCTGCAGGCCTCCACAGAACTTGTTACGAATTGGCTCGATAGTGGAATACGGAATGCACACACTCATATTTCCCCCTATCCCCTCGATATCGATATTGAAACGATTCACTATAACCAGGTCGCCGGGCATCACTATTGTGGCAAACTCTGGATTGACCTCTGAACGCACATACGTCATTTTAACCTTAAAAATGCGCTCCCACGCTGCGGCGAGATCCTCCAGGCAGATCCTGACGGCTTTCCGAATCATGGCGTTCTCTATGGGTGTGAAGTCCCGCCCTTCAATCTTCACCTGTTCTGTCCCTTTGCCGCCAAAATAGCATTCAATCAGACTAAAAACCAAACGACCGTCCAAAACAACGAGGGCCTGTCCCACGAGAGGGTCAACTCGAAAGATGTGGAGACTTGTGGGGACAGGCAGGGAAAGACGATAATCTTCGAACTTGACCATATCAACCGGCTCTGCCTCAATATCTACGGTTTTCCGGACCATGGCAGAAAGGTCGGTCCGGAAAGTCGTGGCGAATCGCTCCGTAACCATCCCAAAACTCGGCATTCGGTTACGGAGCATCTGTTCCTGACGAGTAAAATCATATGCGACGACAACATCTTCAGACTCAGGGCTATCCGGTTCAGTCTCAATCTCGCCACTTGAGACCCCCTTTAGTAAGCTATCGACTTCTTCCTGTGATAAAACGTTTGACATGAGTCACTCCACCACCCCTTTACTGCACGACAAACTCCGTAAAGTACAGTGTCCGGATAGCGCCCCCTTTTAGAGTTTGATTGATCCGGGCAATCAACTCACTTCGGAGTTGAATCTTTCCACCCGGCGTACTGATATCATCAAAGGACTTGCTTGCCAGCAGCAAGAGAATTGCGTCCCTTAACTGAGAGCCACGTTCTGCAAGCTCTTGTTCGAGAGCTTCGCTGTCAACCTCGAGTTCGAGTTTTGTCTTAAGATATCGCTTGCCCTGCTGACCGATTAAATTAATAATAAAAGGCTTCATTTCATAAATGATCCTGGCCCCGGGTGAGCTTTCAGCGGTTTCCGCGCTCTCTTCAATCGTCTCGCCGTCCTGTGCCGAGAATTTTTCAGCCAAAAAGAATTTCCATCCTGCAAAGCCGCCTCCGAGCAATAGGACTAGTGCGACTCCTATAACAATGAACTTCTTGGAGGAGCCTTTCTGGTCCCCTCCTGCACCTTCACTTTCATTAACCGACAGGTTTTCTTCTTCTGCCATGTTGCGCTCCTTTCAGTCACGATCCCTGCAGGCTTGTAGAGCCTTTCACAAAAGCCTCTTCAATTTTCATTTCGATAATCATTACCCCAAAAATGTTTTCTTGTAATCCATAGACAGCCAAAACTATATCCTCTTTAGGATAATCTCCACCCTCCTGTTTTTCTCGCGTCCCTGTCTTGTGCTGTTGGAAAATCGCGGCCTCAAATCGCCGTATCCTCCAACGGCAAGTCGTTTGGGCGAAAGGCCTCTATCTTGCACAAAATATCCGTGCACGTTTAAGGCTCGATAAAAAGAAAGCTCCCAGTTGGAACGGTAGCGCCCGCTGCGCATTGGAATATTGTCTGCATGCCCCATAATGAGCACCTCGTTGGAAACGCCACCGAGCAATTTAGCAATTGTATCGAGTAACGGAAATATGGCTGCTTTGATCTCAGCCGCACCGGAGTCAAACAGCACATTTGCCATAATTGTAATGACAACGCCCCGTTCATCTTCTGAGACATCCATAACACTGCTCAAGCCTCCAAGGCCTTCACCGGTTTCCCGGCCACGGCCTATGCCAAGGAGGCCTTCCAGTGTCTCCAGGCTCCCGACTTCTGTTTCCTGGCGCTTTCCTAACAACTCGTCCAGCCGATTATTCAGAGCGCTAAGCATCGACAGGTCACCGCATTTTGAAGAAACAATTTCACCTTGCTCTTTAATGGGCTTTATCGCCGCCAAATCAGAAAACTCCATAACACCAAGGCCACTCTCAAAAACACTAAAGAGAGAGCGCAGGGCCTTCGCGTCCATGGATGACATGGTCAGAAGCATCACAAAGAACGTTAACAAAAGCATCAGCAGGTCCCCGAAGGTGACCATCCACATGGTGGTATCTGTCTTGACATCATTTTCGTTGTTGTTTTTCCCCATGCCCTGCCCGCCTAATCAAAGATGCTAAACACAAATCGCTTGAAAACGACGAATCCGGATTGGCCCTTCTGAATAATCTCTTTAAGCTTTCCAGTTGAACTGTGCGCCAGGATAATATCAACCCTGCTGTTTTGCGCCCTTGTCTGTCTTGTCTCGTTGCTTGCAACCGGTCTATGCTCTCCGCAGCCATAGGCTGTCAGGCGTGACGGAAGGACCTTGCCAACGACCACAAAAAACTTTAAGACCTCAAATGCCCTCAGAGATGAAAGCTGCCAGTTGGAACGTACGGATTTCTCATCCGGAGGTCTGCTGTCCGTATGCCCGGTGATCTCAACAGGGTATCCTTCCTCATTGATGATCTTACAAAGTCTCTTCAAAAAATCGTAGCCTGCAGGCTTGATTTTGTAGCTTGCTTCGTCGAAAAGCACCCGGTCCTGTATACTGATTACCTCCCCCTTCGGCATTGTTCGTGTGGCGACAGATCTGGTGTCTGGCTTGTCCAGATCAGGTATCTCCATTGACTCTGCTCGACGCGAAGCCATGGGGACCTGGGTTGCGGAAATCAGTCTCACCTCTCCCTCCTTAGAAGCAGAAAGCCCGCCCGGTAAAATCCCAAAGCTTCCTATCAATGAACCCAATGCCGCAAGGGTCTTCCTCTCATCAACAACGGCAATCGAATTAAGCACGATAAAAAATGCCAGGAGAATAATAAAGAGGCTGACAATCAAGACCCTTATACCAGCCTGGCTGGGACCGCCCTCAGATTGTCTTTTTTCCCGTTTTATTTCACCTGACATTTGACTCAATTCCTATTGGGTCTCTGCTTCCCGCTGGTTTGGAGGGAGAAACGCCATAAGCTTCTGCTCCACGATGCGAGGGTTTTCTCCGTTTGAAAGACAAATCACGCCCTCAAGCATCAACTCCTTGACCAGGACTTCCTCGCTGCTGCGGGTTTTGAGCTTGCCGGCAATTGGCATACAAAGAAGGTTGGCCGCAACCGCGCCGTAGAAGGTAGTCAAAAGGGCCACAGCCATGGCCGGTCCGATGGAGCTCGGATCACTCATAGACTGCAACATCTGCACAAGACCGATGAGGGTGCCGACCATACCGAGCGCCGGAGCATAAGTCCCCATGGTCGTAAAGATCTCTGCGCCGAGTTTGTGCCGATCCCGCACATAGGAAATCTCGGTTTCAAGGATTTCTCTGATCGAGGCAGGCTCCAGCCCGTCGATCGAGAGTTGAAGACCCTTCTGCAGAAACTCCTCATCAATGTTTTTTACCTCAGACTCCAAGGCAAGAATCCCTTCGCGACGGGCCTTGTTGGAAAACTCGCCAAATTGGTTGATGATATCCTTTGCCGGCGATACCTTTGAAAAAAAGACATTCCTCACAACCCCGATTACACCCAGTACTTCTTTCAAAGGGTAGTTGATCATGGTCGTGCCGAGGGTTCCACCGGCCACGATCATCAGGGAAGGAGCATTGACAAAGAGGCCGAGGCCTCCGCCCATAAAAATGGCCACAAGCACAAGGCCAAAGGCAGAAGCAATTCCGAGAACGGTTGCAATGTCCATGTTTGTTCCCCTGTAATATAGTGTGATCTCAACTTAAGGATCACAGCAACCTTTGTGCCACTTCGATCAAATGGCTGGTGTGAGTGATCAATGGGAGGTAGTTAGCAGGACGAAAACGGTAAGAGCATTAGAGACATGACTTGAATATCTTTTAAATCCATATACTTTTATGGCTAACTTGCAAGAGGCCCGCCTGTTTGAGAAGCAATGAATTCCGTTGTGAATGACACCATCGCGTTTTCTGACAGACAAAGCGTGTCAAATGGGAAAGGTCCTGTCAATCTGTTGACGTGTTGAGGAAGTGGTGATTGGTCGTTGGTCGCTTGTCATTGGTCATTGAAGATCGTAGATATGCTGTACACTTCCTCACCTGCTCACTTTCCCACTTTCTCAGTTCCTAACTATGCGGCTTTCCTGTTATATACAAGGTGTTGATCCATTTCCCGGACCTTTTTTGCAACCCGTTTCAATATAGACCTGCACTCTGCCATTTCTCTCAGGCCATACCTGGACCGAGCGTGGACCAGGCCGGCAATATTGAAGATCTCGTTGTACAAATACGGCTGGTACAAAGGATCCTGGCGAAGAAAAAAAAGGACTTGCGTTAATACTGTATGGATTTCCTGCTGGTGTCTGCCCGCCTTCTCAAACAGCCTTTTGAGCCGCTTCTGCACTGACCGCAAAGAACTGACCCACCGAGGGCTTCGGGCTTCAAACTCAGGCCAGGGCCTGGGCGACCTGCTCCGCTTCAGGGTGTCAACAAAGTGTTCCAGGCTTCCCTCTATTGAGCTCAGAAGCCCCTTGTCAATGACTTGAGTCCAGGTAACCTCTTTGCTTCCCTTAATGATTGCCCCTCCGCCGTAAAGGTTATAAACAGGAATGTCGCATTGTTTCAGGTCATTTTCCAGATCCCTCAGTGCGGTTATATAGGCCAGGTCCGAATAGATAGTCTTGCCTTCCCTGTTTTTCATCACGATGTGGCGCTTGGGGTCAAAACGGAATGTATTTCCACATGCGAGGTGACCAGCCACATGGGTTTTGTCCCCTGGCCAGGCAAAGTCATATCCCACGAGAAGGATCTGGCTCACGCCGCACCACCTGAGAAACCGGGTCAAGGCAACTCCAACGCTTCCCCCGCTCCTTAAGACCAGTTCCCGATCCCGCGGCATGTATGTGCCCAACCCCCAAACGGTCCAAAAGGGAAGGGTCTGGCCAGGATAGGCCCTCACTACCTCAGGAGCTACCTTGCAGGAATAGATGAGAGGGATGTCTTTGGCCCATTGCATATCCAGCCGATCATAAACCCTTTTCATGGCCATAGTGTAATCAATGGCAAGGCACAAATGGGGTTTAAGCCCATGCACTTGCAGGGCTGGCAGGGTTTGCAGGCCACAGGCGTGGAGGGCATAGCCCGGGTTTTCTGCCAGGAGCGGGGCAAATCTTGCCAAAGACGGACCTGCGCCGTGAATGACTGCCGTCAGCCCCCGGCCCTGGTTTTCAAGAGCCAAAAGGCTTCCGTCTTGAATCGCCCGGCCGAAATTCTTGAGTTCGTTCCTGACCATGACGTCCTGATTTGACCGTAATGTATTCACGTCAGCGCTGAAGTTTTCCAGGATCTCTTTCCAGTGGTTGGCCCAGGTGGCATATTCAGGTCCCAATTGGTGGCTGGGTATGTCAGGCAGAACAAAGATATTTCCGAACACATATTGCAGGTCCAGCTTCCAGACGACTTTGCGCAAAAATTCGAGGTTTGGAGGAACAAACAAGAGCCTGCTCTTCTCAAGAAACGGCCGATAATCGGTCTGGCCCAGACAGGCCAGGAGCATTTCGGCTCTGGGTTCGACCACCAACACCTTGTGAGAATCCGGGCTGTTCGCCAGAACATGATTGATCCCATAGCCCAGGTTACAGCCAATAATCAGAGTGGCGCTTGTCTCCGGCTTGTCCTTGGGAATCCAGTCGCGATACGCGGTCTTTGGACAGATGGCATCGAATAAACCCTTGCCCGAAGGAAGGCGCCAGTCAAGCAGTCCCCACCTGTTGGTCGTGAGGTTCTCACCAAGGTCACGGACCTCAGTTTTCTGACGGGCCAGCCAGCAAAAAACCGGTGCATTCAGTCTTTCCAGGGCCTTCAAATTTGCTTCCAGAAAAGGATGGGCTATCATGGCCACTCATTTCTTACTATCGTTTCAATGCGATGAGTTCCGCCAGCATCTGGTCGGTCACCGTAATGATCTTGGAGTTGGCCTGAAATCCCCGCTGGGTCGTAATCATCCTCACAAATTCCGTGGCAATATCCACGTTCGATTGCTCAAGGGAGTTGGGCGAGATACTGCCCAGGCCGTTGTTTCCAGGAGCGCCGGTAATGGGGTCGCCGCTCAGCCTGGTCTCCCTGAAAAGGTTGCCTCCTTCCTTGTAAAGCCCGTTCTCGTTCTGAAACTTGGCAAGGGCCACCCGGTAGAGGGGAATGACCTCGCCATTGGAGTATTGACCGGTAATGGCGCCGTCCACCCCTACTGTAACAGACTGCAGAGCTCCGGCCCCATACCCGTTGGCCGACTGAAAGGTCGTTGAAGACGCTGTGGAATACTGGGTTGTGGAAAGCGATTCCGGCTCCCAGGTGCTGGTCGTGCTATTGCGGCGGGTCCCTGCATTTAGTTCGATAGTCATGGTTGTGCCGCTGACAAATGATGCGTCAAACGCCAGATAGCCATTGGTTGTAACGCTCTGAGCAGTCCAGCCGAGACCTGCGTCACTCAACGACGCGCCGCCATTGAAAGTGCTCATGGTCCCGCTGGTAATCGTGCCGCTCGTATTGAATGTGAGGGTCCCCCTTGCCAGCAAACCGGTGCCTGGGTCAGCAGCAGTGGTTCTTTGATCCTCGGACGGATTGCAGGTCACAATATACTCCCAGTTATTGGAAGTAGTGGGGTCAAAATAGATGGTAACATCGTGGGTGCTTCCCAGAGAATCGAACACCTTGACGGTTGTCGAATAATCGTAGGCGCTGGTACCCAGAGGTGTTGTTTGGCTCCCGTCCCACGCTTCATGCAAATTTATTGTGTTACTCGTGGAATCGGAATCAAGGTTTGTGATCATAGAAATTCTGTCTGTTTCAGAGGGAGGGGACGTAAACGAAGACAAAGTGATGTCCCCAATAGAACCCGTATTATTTCCGGTTGAGTCCAGCGACCATCCCCTTACTATGTAGCCTGCGGGATTGGTAAAATTGCCGTCCTTGTCAAACTGGAACTCACCGGCCCGCGTATAGAATTCATTGTTTTCATTGTTGGGATCTCTAACCATAAAAAAGCCCTCGCCACCAATGGCAAGATCCGTAGTGGAATCGGTTGATTCAAAAGATCCCTGGGCAAAACTCGATGAAATATCAGCCAGATTCGTGCCACGCCCTACCTGGGCCGTGCCGGCCGTAGTGGCCACGGTCTGGCTCAGCACATCCTGAAAAGTCACCCGGCTTGCCTTGAAACCGACCGTGTTCACATTGGCGATATTGTCGCCAATAACGGTCATGGAATTTCCAAGGGTACTTAGACCACTGATGCCTGAAAAAAGCGCGCTTGAAAGTGACATGTTATCTCCCCTCCTTTTGTCTGGTCATTGGTCACTGGTCACTTGTTCCATCTTCCTCCCTACTGTCTACTCCTTACTGCCCGCTAACCACCGCTCTCCCTGACCTCTACAATGTTGGCAGGTGACACCAGCTTATCCCCGATCATAAAGTAAGGCATACCGCTCACATAGGTCACACCTGTTACCTCTCCGGTGACATAGGCATTGCATCTTACAATGGAACCTTCTTCATCTCTAGCTTCGACCTCAATGGCGTAGACTCCGTCATCGACCATCTCGCCGGAATTATCCCGGCCGTCCCATTCAAGATCGTGCTCACCGGCATCCTTCCAACCCTCATAGGTTTTTCGGACCTCGACCCCCTGCTCGTTGTAGATAGTAAAGGTCACATCGGCCCCGTTCTCCAGTTCATAGGAACTCAAGTCCGTTTGACCGTCCTTTATGCAAATCGTGTTATCATAAGTCTTGACCATCTTTCCCATATAGTCAATGGCGTTGCCGTTCTCCTGAGCCATCAGGGCCCCCTGGATATCTGCGAGGTACTCGTTCATCTTGAATTGCTGCTCAAGGCCGGAAAACTGGGCTAACTGCGCTGTAAAATCCGTGCCCTCCATAGGATTCAAGGGATCTTGATGCTTGAGTTGGGCAACCAGCATAGTCAGAAATTGATTCATCCCGAGGTCGTCCTTGGATTTCGAGCTAACGTCCGGGGTCTGAGAGTAGATTGGTTCAAGAGCTGCTATGGACATGCTATCGCTCCTTTCTCAGTTGGTCATTGGTGACTAGTCACTAGTCATTAGTAACCAATGACTAATAACTAGTGACTCTGTTTCTATGCAAACATATCCAGCAAGGCATTCCCGCGCATATGGCCCGCTGCTGTATCGGCAATCACCGCTTCGCCTTCTGATTCACCAAATGAAGAAGCAGGGCTGTGCCTCCGCAATTGTGCCCCGCTGAGGTCCCTTTGAGCATTGGCCATGGAGTGGCCGAAGTTATGGTTGATTTCAACGTCTATCTTTTGGAGTTCAACACCTTGCTGCACCAGGACATCTCTGAGTTCATGGACATGAGACATCAAGAGTTCTTTTACAGAGTGATGCTCGGCGATCATGGCCACTTTCAATACGTTTTCCTTGAGCGTCATCTCCAGTTGAATGGATCCGAGGTGGGGAGGCTTTAACTGGACACGCACCTGGTTGTCTCCCCTCTTCAGGGCCAGGCCAAGCTGTCTTCCCACTTGATCAACAACGTGCATGGGAATAACTCTGGCTCCTTGCCCTGCAACGGTCTGAGAAACAGGCGCTCGGCCCATCATGGCTTCTCTTCCCAGGAGGGCTGCAGTCCCGCTTTTCTGCTCAGGCGTCTTTTCCGAAGGTTTACTCCGAACAGTATCAGCCAGTCTTTTTATTCCGTGAAAGAACTTGTCCCTTTCTGACCGCAATTCAGCAGGCCCCTCACCCTTGACTGCAGGCTTATTCAACTGCGATGCCACTTCTTTCCAGGCTTCTGCCGTTGGTTCCCCCGCCCGATTACCCTTACCCTTGGGTCCATCATGGGGAAGCCCCTTGAGTGTGCGGGAATAACGGCGCTCCAAGGTGAACTTCGGGCCGTTTTCATTAGATGCCAATAACACGTTGGCCAGAAGCCCCTTTACTTGACTCTCCACCTGATCTTGCGACAAACTCTGTGGCAACAGGCTGCCAATCTTCTCTTCAATGATCCGGACAAATCGTTCCAAAGACACGGGCCCGTCTATTCTGGCCGCCTCTTTTGCCAGGCCCATGCGTGCCAGCATGCCCTTTACTTCCTCAGCGGACTGTTGCTCAAAGTGTTTGGTTCCTTTGGGCAGCTCCTCCGCAATTCCTTCCAGGTTCTGAATGAGATCTTTCAGGTTTAGACCTCCGCCGTCAACCCTTGCCTGGCTGATGACCTTTTTTGCCTGCTGGACATCCAGCCCAAGGCAACGTAACAGGGTCTCCAAATAGGGCAAGGCCGAGACTTCAAGCACAGGATCACTGGCTTTTTTCTCGCACATTCTTCTTAAATCTGCGAGTTTCTCAAAAAGTTCGGTGATTTTGATCTCACGTCCACTATCACCACCAGAAAGTCGTTTGAGAAAGGCTTTTACATCGGATTCCGGGAGGCCCTCGGCCAACAGGAGTTTTTCCAGCCCAGGCAACGCATTGCCAGATAACGAAATGTCCTTTAAGGCAAGGCCGGCAGACAACAACTGGTTCCGGAGCAGATCGAGCCAGTCACGATCAGTATTTGCCCCCTTTGCTCCCTGACGCTTCTTAGGCGAAAAACCTTTTTTCGCAGCATCTAATGTCTGGTCCAGAAACAGCAAAAACAGCTTCCCTGGTTCTCCCTTATTCCCGGTCCTTCCTGCAGCGCCTTGTGGTTGGACGGCGTTCACGTGCTCAAGCAGACAGTCGAGTTTTATTGCTTGCGGATTCATGTTTGTCTTATTTGATCCCTCTGGTTTTCATGGTCGCTGGCTGTGTTTAGAGCAACGAACATGCCAAAAGAGATCGTCTGAGATATTAGCTGGAAAGACAGGAGGTTAGGGAAGCGGCATGCATTTTAGAGCACGAAATACGCGGAAAAGGCTGAAATAATTTCCCCTGCAGAAGGTGTGGAGGAAAATATTTCCCCGGTTTCCCAAGCCGGTAACGGAAACATCCGGGCCCAGGGGACGTGGCTTTGATATGCTAGCCATTTCGACGCCATACCGAACCGAGTATCGCAGAGCCGTCTCACTCTTTCAGCCGTCGTAGCCAAGGCTACTTTGGCGAAGTCGGCGACGAAGCCCGAAGGTAGGTTTTCAATACTAAGGGGATGAAGGTTTTTTCTGCAAGGCGATATCTCTGTTATTGGCACAGGTCTTCGCAGTGGTCAGATACTTATGATTGCTGGCACGGTCTCTTGCTCTTGGCAATAACTTCTTCTAATCATAAGTATATGGCCACGATGTTTGGGCATAATTGATATCGTCTGGAAGAAAAAGCCTTCAGCCCCCGGCACTTGTGGCAACCGCGTTGCCCGAACTTTTTAAGAAGTGACGCCCAAAGGCCCACGTTTTCCATGTGAAATAAAACACTTGACTTTACGAGACTTACCTTCTATTATTTTGTATATGAGATGAGATATCTTCTTAAGGAGACAAGTTAAAGATGGGAGTCAGTCCCACACAACATGTTCAAGTTTTCCCAATTGCAAAAACAACCTCATCTTCCGGGAAACACCCATACATGGCCACTCTTCAACGTCAAGATACAAACGAGATATCTAACGATTTCCGCAAACCCCGTATTCCTCGACCTGCGAAACACCCCACCAGTTTTGAAAAGGGGAGCTTGGTGGACATCTACGCCTGATACCACATGAAAAGAAATCTAAGAGTCATTGGCGCTATGAGTCTGGCGATAGTCCTGAGTTCTGCCGTTTGGGCAATGAACTCTCTGGTCAGTCCGGGCGATATCGAGAAAATGAGAAAAGCAAAGATCAGCGATGCTGTGATTCAAACGCTGATTGCCGAACAAACATGTTCTGTCACAGCCGCTTTTCTAATAACACTAAAGAAATCTGGGGCGGATGATAAGATGCTGGAGGGGGTAATTTTGGCCGACCGATACAAGGACCCTGCCAAGGCGGACCTTTCAGCAAAGCAAATTGAGCTACTGAAAAAAGCGGGTTATTCAGAGGAAATGATACTGAAGCTGTTTCATACCACTCCTGTAAAAAGGGTTGTGGACGAACAAGGCAATGAAAGCGTTGTTTATGGTACAGGTGTGTCTTCCAAACCGGAGGCAACAACTCCGAGCCAATCCCAGGACAGTTTCAATATCTATATCGAAAAAATGGAACGTCCGTAACCCGGATGAACCGGAATTGAAGAATTTAGAATTGAGGAATCCAGGAACTTGCCTCGCCGGCAGGCGGGTTGGCGGAAATTCATGTAATCCCTCAATCCCCTAATCCCTCAATCGCTTAATCCTTCAATTCGTTAATTCCTCAATCCCTGAATCCCTAAATTAGATCCTATACTCATAAACCGAGTTTGGCAAGGCGTTCGCTTATCGCGGCGGCTTTTTCGGACGGCACGTACGGGAGGATTTGCCCCACATTTTCTCCTTTCATTTTGGAAAGCACAGCAATAATGATTTCCATCTCAAGCTTTTCTATAAGGGCGGCAGCTTTTTTCGGAGGCATTGTCGTATATATCTTGATCAGGTGCTTGATCCTTTTGTCTTGAAGGATCTTCTTTTCGTCGAGTTTGCTCTGTATGGCATCCTGTATTTTCGTTAATTTGACAAACTTTTCATCGAGTTCCTGTTTCAGCGCTTCTATCCGTTTCCGTTCCTCTTTGAGCCGTTCTCCTTCTTTCTCCAGTTGAGCGCGTTTCTGTTCAAGGGTTTCCGGAGTTATTACGGTCTTTGCCGCACCCGCCTTGAAGTACTTGTCAATATCTTGATTGATCCCTTTCAAGTGGGCTTCAAGCGAGGCGATCTCCTTCTGGAGCTCGGTCAGGTCTGGCACATCAGGAGGCGCTTGGCTCGCTGTGTCTGGCGGTGGCCCTGATGTCCGATTCTCTGTGCGGCTTGCCTTATCATCCTTTGCCAACGCTGCAGCACTTTCCCAAATAGGCGCTGAAAGAGTGGGGTTTTTTGTGCATACAAATATGGTGGTCAAGCCTAACTTGACAATAAGAAAGCACAACAGTGTTATCAATGCATAAGATCTTATGGGTGAGCGTTTACTGCTCATACTATTTGCCTTCCCTTAAAACTCACACGAGCCTCGCCTCAGGCTGACAAGTTCATCTGCCGCCTTTTGTTCTGCCCGGTTAATCCTTTGCAGATGCTTTGTGTATTCGCTTTGCCTTACCCACTCCAGAGTCTCTTTCTTGATCCGTTCGGCTTCAGCAGCCTGGTGCTTTTCTTTAACTGTTCTGCCGATCCCGACCAAACGTTCGTTTTCGGATTCAATCCTATCGCTCAATCCTTGCAAATAGTCAGTATAGATTCGATATCGACTCGCCTTCATCCCTTCTGCCTGTCGAGAGTCAAGCTCAGTTGCGGCATCCTTTTTGCTCTGCTGCATTTCCTGGATTCTTTTCTTGGTCTCAAAAAGGTCCTGTTTTGCCCTGGCCAGCTCTATCAGGGCGAGCCGTTCAAGGTATTGTCTATATCGAATGACAGGTTCAAGCTTGAATTTAAACCGCTTCATGATCGACGTCTTCAAACAACTTCTTCAACCTCCTGATTCCGACTTCAAATGATACCTTTTCAGTAATGTCTTGCCTCAGAAATGCATTAATCCTTTCAATCATCTTTTTGGCATAATCTATCTTTGGGTCACTGCCATCCACATAGGCGCCGATCGATATGAGATCTTCGACATCACGATACGTGGCCATGATCTCCGTGACCTTCCGGAAAAGTTTCATATGTTGTGGATCAACAATCTCCCTCATGACCCTGCTGACACTGGCAAGGACGTCTATGGCTGGGTAATAACCTCTATTTGCCAGATTCCTTGAAAGCACGATATGGCCGTCCACAACCGAGCGGACTGCATCTCCCACCGGATCATTCATATCATCGCCTTCCACCAGAACGGTATATATGCCCGTTATGGCTCCCTTGCCCTCAATGCTTCCCGCGCGTTCAAGAAGCTTGGGGAGCTGGGCAAAAAAAGATGGGGTATAACCTCTTACTGTGGGGGGTTCTCCAACAGCCAGGCCAATATCGCGTGAAGACATTGCAAATCTTGTAATGGAGTCCATGACCAAAAGCACGTCCATGCTCCGATCCCTGAAGTATTCCGCAAGGGTGGTCGCCATGTGCGCCCCACGCATTCTAATCAATGGAGACATATCAGAAGTTACCGCCACAACAATAGATTTCCGCAGCCCTTCCTGGCCGAGAGTCTGTTCAACAAAGTCCTTTACTTCCCGCCCCCGTTCTCCAATCATGGCAACAACGCTAACGTCGGCCTTGGTATGTCGCGCCATCATCCCCATGAGAACACTTTTGCCGACACCTGAGCCCGACATTATTGCCACCCGCTGCCCCTTGCCAATCGTTATCAGAGTATTGAGCGCGCCAATGCCCACATCGGCCACTTCGGCTATACAACGCCGGTTCATAGGATTAATCACCTGGCCGTACAGGGGATAGTGAATCGTCGAAGGAATCGGGCCACGTCCATCAATAGGTTCACCAAAACCGTTCACCACTCTTCCCAAATAAGCATCCCCCACCGGGACGTATGGCCGCTCATGCACAAGGACGATCTTGCATCCCGGGCTGATCCCCCTCATTTCTCCGTACGGCATCAACATTATTCTACGATCCTTAAAGCCGACCACTTCGCCCAGAACATCTTCCCCTTCCGCATTCCGAATACTGCAAGTACACCCCACACCCATGCCCGGACCGTGGCCTTCTGCAATAAGTCCGGTTACTTTAACAACCCTGCCTTCGGCCGTTATGCACCGGCTGGAATTTACGGCATCTACATATTGGTTCCAGTTCACGACTGACGATTCACCATTTGTGCGTTCTCTTCTTCAAAGGTCTGCATGACTGCCGCTGTAATCTTCTCCAACTGGCTCTCCAGCCGGGCGTCAACATGGCCAAAGGCTGTTTCCATAGCACAACCACCCGGACTGATGGAGGGATCAGGTTCCATTGTTATGGATTTCAAGTCGGTTATGCGATCAAAAAACTCCGGTCTCAGCTCTTTTACATATTCGATGTCTTCGGGGCTGACCTTGACCGTCACCTCTGATCGATCTGCCACAAGGTTTAAGGCCTCAAAAATGGTTTCACGAATAATGCCACGGTCTATCTCGACTCTTCCGCGGACGATCTTTTCGGCAATGCGGCAAACCAGATCCAATGTCTCTTTCTCGTGAAGTTTGATGAACTCCTGCTTGTAGGCAACTATCTCCTGCAAGGCCTGATGGATCCGTTCCAAGACCTTCTCGAGTTTCTTGGTTCCCATCTCCTGGCCGTCTTTCTCGCCCTGGGCAAACCCTTTTTCATAGGAATCCCGTTCAATCGAGCTTGCCTTATTCTTGGCTTCAGCCACAACCTCCTCCGCTCTTGCCGCAGCTTTGCCTGCAACCTCTTTGGCGCTTTCTCTACCACCTGAGGACATATACTGAAACACATCAACTTCGCCGTTATCACTGTCGCAGAAGGCTTCAAAAACGCAACTATCAGTTTTGGAGGCCGAAGAAGAACCCGGGCCATCAAAACACTCCATTTGATATGCCACCCAAGCTTCGCCGTGTAACCCTGTTCCCCCTGTGTTACTAGACAAGGACATCTTCTTTCCCTTTCGCGAGAACCACCTTCCCCTCAGCTTCAAGTTCCCTGGCAACCCGGATTATATTCTGTTGGGCCCTTTCAACTTCGCTCAGTTTCACGGGTCCCATAACCTCCATATCCTCACGAAGCATCTCTCCTGCCCTTGACGACAGATTGCCAAAGATCTTCTCCCTCATTTCTTCTGAGGCAGTCTTCAGCGCTATGCTTAGTTGCTGACTCTCCACCTGCTTTAAGATCTCACGCATGCCGCGATCATCTACCTTAAGCAGATCTTCAAAGATAAACATCAGTTGCCTGACTTCATCGGCGATTTCCGCTCTCTCTTCTTCAATTGCACTCAGCACGTTTTCTTCGGTCTCTCTGTCGACTTCATTCAGCATATCGGCAAGGGCGCCAACCCCGCCGACTTTCTTCCCACCCCCTGCGTCGCCTCGGCTCAGAAGCTCCTTTCTGAGCGCGTTGTCTACTTCCTTGATGACTTCCTTAGGCACGCGATTGATTTCCGCGATTCGCATTGCCAACTTACCCTGCGTCTCGCTTGGCAATCCATTCAAAATTTCGGCAGCCCTCCCCGAACTCAGATGAACCAGTATCAAGGCAATGGTCTGAGGATGTTCCCCTTTAATGAGGTTTATAAGGTCCTTGGTATCCATCGCCTCAAGATAATTAAAGGGGGCGTTCTTTTTGCCTCTTTCGATTTCCTTGTAAATGGTGTCGGCCTTCTCCTTGTCCAAGCCAAGATCCATAAGAGCCTTTAAAAAGGCATCTCCTTTGATTACTAATTGATTGGTTTCAATATTTTCTGCAAACTCTGTTAGAACGTTTCTCATGACATCAGGAGGGACGTATTCGATAACCGACATATGGGAGGCAAGCGTGCCAACCTCTTCCTCATCCATCTTCTTTAGCATTTCTGAGGTAAACTCTTCTCCCATGATCATAAGAAAGACTGCTGCCTTCTGTGGCCCCGTCAATTTTCGAGCATCTAAGGCATTACTCTGTGCCATCACTTTTCCTCGTGCAACCAACCCCTGAGCAATTGTTCGGTTCTTTCTGCATTGTCTCGTGCCAGCCTCATTATCCGCTCCCGTATGCTTTTATCCTTGGGTTCAGGCAACGCAGCCGATTCGGATTGCCCCTCCGGCAAGGCAGTTGTTCCTGATTCCCCTTCCAAAGCAGGCAACCGTTTTGCGCTTTCACCAATCGTGCCGATTTCTTTGACTGATCTCAGGAGCGGTCGAACCACAAACAGAAAAACCAGGATGACCAGCACCAAATTAAGCGCTGTCTTGGAGTACTGACGCGCCAGGCCCAACCAGTCTATCCCTGGCCTTTCAAAGATCCCGCTTATGTCAGATGAAAGTGAAAGTGGGAAAGAACTTACATAGACCTGGTCGCCGCGGTCCTCATCAAAGCCCATAGCTCTTTTTACGATCTTTTCAAGCTCCTGCAGTTCTTCTTTGCTTCTTGGCACGTATTTTTTTGTTTCTGACCCATCTTCGGCCGTAGCTACTTCATAGTTTCCATCCACGGCTGCTGCTGCCGAAAGTCTCTCAACTCCCCCAGAAGGCTTTGTGACATGTCGCGTGACTCTGTTTATCTCGTAGTTGACGACTTCATCGTCTTTCTGAGATCGCGTCCTTGCGTCAGTCCCCTGAACAGGGATAGTGCCCTGATTGGTAGTCTCAAGACGAGCTGCCGATCCCTTTGCCCTGTCTTTTTCAGACAACTCAGATTTGCGCTGTCTGCTCCTGATCACACTGCTGTCGGGGTCATACTTCTCTTCACTAAAATCGATCTGATCAAGGTCTATGTCAGCGCTGACACGCACTATTGCCTTGCCTTTGCCCACAATACCTTCCAATATACTCTGAATACGCCCTCCGATCCGCGCCTCTATCTGACGTTGATAATCGAGCCTATTGCTGGTCAAAAGAGCCGACTGATCGGCCTGATTCGGCCCCTTGAACAACACCTTGCCGGAGGAATCAACGATCGTAACCTGCTCGGGCACAAGCCCCTCCACAGCGCTTGCCACAAGATGAACAATCCCTGCGACCTTATCAGGAGCAAGCGGAGACCCGAGCTTCAGCAGCACAGAGGCCGATGGGGGCTTGCTGTCTTCGACAAACAGAGAGTCTTCAGGCATGACCAACAGGACGCGGCAATGTTCAACCTCTCGGAAATCGTTAATAGTTCTCACTAGTTCGCCTTGAAGCGCCCTTTGATAGTTGAGCCTCTGGACAAATTCGGTGGTGCTGAAATTCGTCTGATCAAAAATCTCAAAGCCTACATGACCTCCTACGGGCAACCCGTCATTGGCCAGGGTCAGTCGCAATTCATAGACCTTGTCGGCTGGGACCAAGACCGTGGCGCCTCCACCGCCAAGCTTGTATGAAATCCTCTGTTCCCTTAGCTTGGATACGATCTTGCCTGCGTCCTCCTGGGAAAGATTACCGTATAGAAGTTGATAATCAACCTGATTGGCCCAGAAAAACATCATGGCAAAGCCGGTCACCACAAACGCCAGCACAATTGCCATGGTAACCTTCTTAGGAGTGGGCATGGCCTTGAAAACGGCAATAAACTGTTCGATAAGCGCTCTCATTCTTCCTCTCTGTTCATCATTTTAAATGCCTAGAGACGACTAGAACTGCATTCTCATAACCTCCCTATAGGCATCCATGGCCTTGTTTCGAACCTGAAGGAGAAGTCTTAGGGAAATATCGGCCTTTTGAAGGGAAATCATAGTCTCATGGATACCCACCTGTCCTTTCGCGAGTTTCTCGATGGACCTGTCAGCCTCAATCTCCATGTCGTTCACGTCTTTGACAGCTTGTTTGATAAAAGCAGAAAACCCTCCGGATTTACCGCGAGCTTTTCCCCCTGCGCTAAAAGCATCAGGACGGATCTTGCTCTGAATTATTAAATCGCTCATCTATTTCTCCCCTATGACTATTTATTAGTCACTGGTGAATGGTCATTGGCGCCTACTGACAGGTGCCTACTCCCTAATTCTTACTGCTTACTACCACTCCATGCATCCTGTATCCGGCATCGGGCATCATCACTACTTCCCTATCTCAAGGGCCTTCAGCGCCATTCTCTTGGTTGCTGAGATTGCGGTTACATTTGCCTCATAGGATCTCCTGGCAAGCATGATGTCTGTCGTTTCAGTAACCACATTAACGTTTGGAAAAGACACATAGCCCATTTCGTTCGCATCCGGATGACCAGGTCTATACACCTGCCTGAAAGGCGTCATCTCTTCGACAATTTCACTCACGCCCACGCCACACAATGACTCAGACTGCGAATTCAGCGCTGACTCAAAATCCTCCACAGGTTTTGCCTCCATAAGGGCAACTCTTCTCCTGTACGGGATACCTCCTGGGGTACGGGTCGTATTCACGTTAGCGAGATTCGTGGAAATGACATTCATTGTTGTTCTCTGGGCTGTCAGACCTGTGCTACTAATGTGAAGCGCAGTCAGGAAATCCATTATCGTCCTCCTTCGGCTATGGTGTGTTTCAAGGCAGAAAACTTTCTCAAGAGAACCTCAATGCTCGTCTGGTACCGCAGATTGTTTTCCGCCAATTTTGACATCTCTCTGTCAATGTCAACCCAGGACTGCTCTGCATGAGAGATTTCGTAGTTTCCTGCCCCCAATCCCGGGATTCCAAAATGACGGGGATGAGTTTGTGTAAGGCCAACTCTCCTTTTTTCAAGGGCATCCTTTAGGGCCTTGTCAAAATCAATCTCTCCGGCCTTGTAGCCCGCTGTATCCACATTGGCGACATTGCTGGCTATGAGACCGTGTCGCACCTTTCCTATCTCAAGAGATCGCTCAATAACCTGATATGTTTTTCCAAACAGAGACTTGATTGGCATAGTGTTTCCTTTAATAAAATCGCTTCGCGATTTTATGCAGCGCGGCTTCGCCGCTTTAAGACGGAATAGCGCTTCGCGATTTTGTAAAGCAATTTGTATGCCCAGTTAGAACGTTTCCATCTTTTGCCGGTATTCATTCAATTTGTTCCGTAACGTTCGTACACTAATGCCGAGGATGTCAGCAGCATGGGTCCTATTCCCTTCGGTCTGGTCAAGGGCACTAAAAATCATCTTTCTTTCCATCTCTCTAATAGAGCCTGCCACTGGAAATGACGCTTCACCAGCTATCCTGGGTGGGTCGCCCAGAAACAGATCGTCCTTTTCAATAAGATCCCCTTCACACAAGAGCACGGCCCGCTCTGTGGTATTCTCAAGCTCTCTGACGTTACCGGGCCACTCCATTTGGACAAGGGCCCTGGCGGCATCATTTGTCAAGCCCTTGACATTACGACCGTTCATCCTGTTGTACTTGGTAGTAAAATAGTCAAGCAGCGGGGGGATATCTTCCTTTCTCTCACGCAGTGGTGGAATTTTCATTGGAATTACGTTCAAGCGATAATAGAGATCTGCCCGGAAGTTTTTTTCTTCTACGGCTGACTCAAGGTCCTGGTTCGTCGTTGCAATCACCCGAACATCGATGGGGATAGGATTGTGCCCCCCCACCCGGTCAACTTCCGATTCCTGCAAAACCCGCAGCAGTTTCGCCTGGAGGTGGATATTCATCTCACTTATTTCATCAAGAAGTATAGTGCCGCCATGTGCCAATTCGAACTTTCCAAGCTTTCTGGTTATCGCCCCTGTAAATGATCCCTTCTCATGGCCAAAAAGTTCACTTTCCAGAAGTCCGTCCGGAAGGGCCGCGCAGTTAAGGGCAACAAAAGGCTTGTTCCGCCCACCGCTTTCATTGTGAATAAAGCGGGCCAAAAGCTCCTTTCCTGTGCCACTTTCGCCTTGGATAAAAATGGAAGCCTTGCTATCGGCTACTTTTTTTGCCAGGTCCAATAGACGAAGCAGTTGATAACTTCTCGTTATAATAATGGGTTCTGATGGTTTAGAATCGTGCTTTCCTGATAAAGGCGAACCATTCCCTGCAGCCGTCTTCACCACAGTCTCAATGAGTTTTGGCGAAAGTGGCTTTACCATGAAGTCAAAGGCGCCCAGCCTCATAGCTTCAACAGCCAACTCAACCGTCCCGTATCCAGAGATGAGAATGACCGGAACGTTATTTCTCTGTTCCTTAATCTTGGTCAGTAGCCCGATGCCGTCCATATTCGGCATCTTCAGGTCGCTGATGACAAGGTTGTAGTCCTTGGCGTTGAATTTTTCGAAGCCTCTGACACCATCGCTGACGGCAGTCACGTCAAACCCCCAACCCCTCAAGCTGTCATGCAGGGCCATTCTCTCTTCATATTTGTCTTCAACCAGCAGTATGCTCTTCTTGCTATCCATATAAGTCCTTACATGTGTAACCGTTCACCGTTATCCGTTCACCGTTCATGGTTATCCGTTCACGGTTCATGGTTATCCGTTCAGGCTTGTCCGTTATCTGTTGTCCGTTATCTGTAGCGCCTTCATATACTTATACGGTTCAAATTTTCGTTGAACCCTGAACCCGTGAACGGTTACCTTTTTACTGTACTGTGGATTTGACAGCTTCTTGCGAAGTCATCATGACTTCTTCAAGCCATAACCAAACTTGTCGACAGACTCTTTAATATTGATCTCATTGATTTGCGCCTGGGCAACCTTGCTCCAGAATGGGTCCCCGGAGGCCACGATCTGATTCAACACGTCTTGTGCTTTGCTCGTAGCTTTTACCCACTGATAGCATTGTGCAAGCCTGAACTGCAGGCTCTGGATGTCCTGGCGCTTTGAGCCCAATTCCAGGGCACTCTTGAAGACAGGCACAGCCTTTTCCTTTTGTCCCAGTTTCACATAAGTCTCGCCCAGTTCTCGGTACGCAAGGAACAGATCCTCTGAGGGACTGCCTTTGTTCAGGCTCAATAGGGCGACGACATCTTTCAGCGACCTTACGCCATTCTCATAATGTCCCTGAGCGTTTGATGCTTTGGCCATTGCCGTTAGGATCTTGACTCGATCGTCTGTTTCGGAGTTTTTCCCAAGAGCAGCCCTTAAGGACTCCAGGGCTGGCTCGTATTGTCGACGTTCCAAAAAAATACTGCCTAGCCAATAATAAGCGTTTGAAGCCTCCCTGTGCCCAGGGTATCTTGTGACAAAATCCTTCAGCGACCCCTCAGCTTCATCAAATTTCTTTACCTTATAGGCAGATTCCCCCAGACCAAGCAGGATTCTGATCTGCTGATCTTTGTCCGCAGAGAAATTTCGGGCTTTGCTGAACATTAAAAGGGCATGTCCGTACAAATGAAGTCTCTTATGAGCCTCGCCAAGGAGCAACAGGACATTCCCCATTTCTCCGAAAGGCAAGCTAGATTTCATCTTCTCATAATAACTTACTATACTCTCAATTTCGCCACTTTTCCTTTTTCGTTCGAAAATCGTTTCCAGTGATGCCTGAAGCTCGGACTTGATCTCCTCCCTCAGGTTTGTCCTGGAATAGTCAACCAGGATCTCTCTCAAGGTAAGAACGCTCTTTTCGTAGTCTCCGTTTTTCTTCTGGACAAGGGCAAGCTTCAATAATGTCTGTTGCAGGGAAGTCTCCACCTGTTGTCTCAATTTTGTTGCGGGATGTTTGGCCAGTAGATCCTTAAGCGTCTTGATACTCTGCTCGTAACGCGTGTCTTTCTGCTGGATGTTGGCAAGCTTCAGCATGGCAAGCTGAGATAACGAATTGTCAGGAAATGCCTCTATGATTTGCTCATAGATCTCATGAGCTGTTTTCATAACAGGTATTCCTTGGTCTTGTGCAGGCGTGTTTTTAGCTTCGGCTTTTTCGGCTTCCGCAGCAAGACGAAGCAAGCTAATCAGGCCCCCTTCGGCTTCGGGATATGTCCTTGCAACCAGGTCATACAGCTTGCACGCCTCATCGCTCAGCCCTTCTTCACGATAGGTGTCGGCAATCCTTGTTAGGAGCAAATCAGCTGATTCCAGCTCAGGGAAGTAATTAAGGACCTTGGAGAAAGCATCTCTGGCTTCTTGCAGTTGTCCCAGTTCGCAGTAGTTGTTGCCAGTGTACAGCAGGATATCTGAATTCTTGTAGATCTCATCTGGCCGTGTCTTCGTGATTTCGTTAAGGGTCCTTAGGGAACGCTTGAAGGATTTCATGTCAAAGAATGTCTTTGCTACCTCGATCTTTGCTTTTGTGGCAAATCGTGTCTTGGGATAACGTCTCTGAAGCTCCTCAAAGGCCTGAAGCGCCTCCAAGGGTTTCCTGGTGGCGGCAAGAACCCTGCCCCGTTGAAGCAGGGCCTCAGCAGCAGCTCTGGGGTCCTTGTTTTCCTTCCCGACAAGATCATAGTGCGTCATAGCTTGATGGTATTGATTTGCCTCTAAGTAACAGTTTCCCATGGATACCCTGGCGCCGGGCACGTAGTCAGATTCCGGGAACTTGCTGATGGCGGCTTGATAATGCGCGGTAATGTCAAGAAGATGCTCAGGGATCTCTTTTTCAAACTTGCCATGGAAGCTCTTGGCCAAAAGGAAATAGGCACGTTCTGAATGCCGGCTTTCGGGATAGGACTGAATAACTTTCTCAAGAATCGGAATGGCTTTTTCCCATTTCCCCATTTTGCAAAACTCTGCAGCTTCCAGGAAGAGATCAGTGCCTGGTCCTGGTCTGACCGAGCCATTTGCACCAAACGAATCATCTGTCCACACTGCTGCATCAAAACCAGTCAACTCGTCAAGAGGTGGCTTTGGGGACATGGATTGTTTCAAGCCTTTTTCGTGATGCTTCGATTTGGTTCTAATTTCAATGCAAAGAAGATCTTTGCCCTCTTTTACCTGGTATTCAATCTCCCTATATGGCTTGTACGTCTTGACAAGCACACAAACCACACGGCATGCTTTCTGGGTTATCTCTACGCCCTTCACTAGTTTGTCTCCCACTATGGTCTCGCTGGCGTAGACATCCCCTGAAAGTTCGGTATCCTTGAAGGCAACTAGCATCTCCCGATCTTCAACAGGGATTACCTTATGGGCGGGATAACCTGTCAATTTGATAAGGACCGAGGAGACGTCCTCCTCAGAATGGGTCGAAACCTGCTCAATAACGTCATAGCCTCGGCCTTCGGCACGCAGATGTCCAACACAGGAAAAAATCACCATAACAAAAATCAGAATAGTCCGTCGTTTGACTCTAAAATGCATGGATATCCAAGTGTTATGACCCACCGGCCTGAATTATCAATCCTATCGTATCCCCATGGTTGAGCAATTAACATGCCAAGGAATGTGAGAGCATGTTGCCGGACCCTGCGTCTCCACAGTCCAACAATTATAAACATCCGGGCTGAGATGACCCGGCTCTGGTTATCCGCCGGAGGCGGATTTGGCTTCTTGGAATTTCAATGGCTTGTGGCCTCCGGCTCATAGAGCCTATGGCTCGGAGAGAGTGATGGAGTACTGGAGTGATCGAAAAAATCTGGGATCAGATTATTGACAAAAACATGTGGCCGGGGCGAGATGTCAGATTATTGACAAAAAGACCTGGATCATGAAGCAACTGCAGGCTTGAGGAGGTTCTTCTTCTTCATCTTCTCGATGAGGGTGGTTCGATTGATATTGAGTAATTTCGCGGCCTTGGTCTTAACCCAGTTCGTCTCACTCAGGGCCTGAAGGATCAGTTTTTTCTCATACTCTTCAACAGCCTGGTCAAAAACAATGCCGTTGTTGGGGATCCTGACTTCAACAGATTCAACCTTGCTGGCTTTCCCCTTAATAGATTCGGGAATATCCTCAATCTCGATGGTATCCCCATTTGAAAGGATGACCAGTCGTTCTATCAAGTTCTCGAGTTCCCGGATATTGCCGGGCCAACTGTATTCCAGCAAGCAACCAACCGCATCTTGAGCAAATTCACAAATACGTTTTCGTTTCTGTTTGTTGAACCTCTTCATAAAAAAATCGACAAGCAACGGAATATCTTCTGTTCTGTGTCTCAAGGGGGGAACCTTTATTGGGATAACGTTCAGTCGGTAGTAGAGGTCCTGTCTGAATGTCCCCTTATTGACCGCGCTAATCAAATTTTTGTTCGTCGCAGCGATGATGCGGACATCTATCTCAAGAGTTCTCGTGCCGCCCACTCTTTCGAACTTCTGCTCCTGAAGTACTCTCAATAACTTGACCTGCAAGTTGGGGCTCATGTCCCCAATCTCATCCAGGAAAATAGTCCCGCCATTGGCCAACTCAAAACGGCCCACTCGCATCTTATGAGCGCCCGTGAAGGCCCCTTTCTCATGTCCGAAGAGTTCACTTTCCAAAAGCTCCTCGGGAATTGCCCCGCAATTGATCACCACCATCGGGTTATCTCTGCGGTAACTATTGTAATGGATAGCCTTGGCGATCAGCTCTTTTCCCGTGCCACTTTCGCCCGTGATGAGCACAGTGCTATCCGTGTCAGCGACCCTTTCTATAAGCTCGAAAACCTTTTGAATGGGTTTGCTGTCACCAATGAAGTTCTCGAATCGATACTTTTTCCGAAGCTGCTGCTTTAGGAGTATGTTCTCTCTTTCAAGCTGCCTGTATTTCAGCGCTTTTTCCACGACTATCAAGATCTCGTCTGACTTGACAGGTTTGCTGATATAGTCAAAAGCGCCCATCTTGATAGCTTCCACAGAACCCCTGATCGTGCCATAACCCGTTAGAATGATACACATGGTTTCGGGAGACTGGTCCACAACATATTGCAAGACCTTCATACCGTCGACCTTGGGCAGATTCAGATCCGTTATCACCAAGTCATAGAAATCATCCTCAATGCGCCGAATCGCCCTCCTGCCGTCTTCGGCTTGATCGACCTCATATCCGGCTTGCCGCAACACATCGGCAATCACGTCCAGAATTTCGGGATCATCATCTACGATCAGTATCTTTTCCATAGTAAATGCCCGCCCCGTTCAAACAAAAGCAATATTGAAATCGCGGAAGTTCCTTACCGATCCCGCAGCCCTTCTATAAGCCTAATCTGAAAACAAATCAAGAGCATTATCGGTCGCCAATATAATCCCCGCGCTGAAACTTAAATGCCTCGACACTGGCGGTGACAGATATCTGATTTACGAGTCTAGCAAGTTCGTCATTCCCCCTCTGATAAGAGAGTGATTGCACATCCAAACCCTTGAGCGCCTGCTGCATCCGGAGGACTATGGGCTCAATTGACCTCAACGTCTTTCTTGGATTACTCAAAGCCTGTGCGTACTCCTCCATCAAATCAAGCAGATTAGACGCACGTTGCAAGGCTGCTGGTCTGCCAACCGAGGAAACCTCACTGCAGGAAACTGGAGCGACCTCACTTGCGGAAACCGGGGCATCTTCAGAACATTTGTTAGCATGCACCATATCCATGGTCCTGTCCAAAACCTGAGCAAAGCTCTTGTCTTTCCTTGCCTTTTCGTGGCCGGCAGGTTTTGTTGAGTGAATAGCCCCGGTTATTTTATCAACATCCATTGAATACACCCCCTTTTGCGATTCGGGCTTATAGATCTATTTGGCAAACACCTGAGTCAACTTCTCTTTTATGGCATCAGCCGTGAACGGTTTTACGACGTAATTGCTCACACCAGCCTGAACCGCCTCCAATACGTTATCCTTTTGAGCCTCTGCCGTAACCATTAGAAACGGGATATTCTTTGTCGATTCTTCCGCCCTTACATTTTTCAACAGATCCAGGCCGGTCATCTTGGGCATATTCCAGTCAGATATGATCAAATCCACTTCGTTCTTCTTGAGCACCGCGAGGGCTGTTGTGCCATCGTCGGCCTCCAATATATTGGCAAACCCGATTTGTTTCAAAACGTTCTTTATAATCCGCCGCATAGTAGCAAAATCGTCAACTACCAACACGTTCATGTTCAAATTCATAACTTGTTTCTCCGTCAAATCCGGTTCTTAGTCTTCAAAACAGACCTCAACAGTAAAATCCCCGCTATCCGTGCTGAAAGGGATTGCCGTTACGGTATGCCTGGAAACATGGGTAATGGTGTGGTTTTCTCCCATGATCACGATAGGGATGGCGGCCTGCAATGACCTTCCCAGTTCGGCAAGTTCTTTTCTGGCTTGCCCGGAGATCATGTTCGTAATCTCCCCAACGGCATCTCTTATCTCATCATTCAGTTCCTCCATTTTCTCTCCAAACATGTTCGACACAATGGGAAGAATGCTTTGTCTGGCAAAGCTAACCGAAATTGTGCAGTTGGCTTCACCCGTCAGGCCGAGAATCCCTGAAACATCTCCCAGGGCGACTTCATCCTTTTTCAGATAGGGTTTTCCAGCCCGGGCCTTGGTGAAAGCCATGGTCTCAAGGACCTTAACCGTTGCATCAACAAATGGGTTGATCAATTTCGCATCCATGCTTATTCCTTATTTGTTCCTTCCAGACCTGAAGGCTCCATAACTGTCATCTTGAAAAAAGCGCCGTCAATATCAAAAACGGCGCCTTGCGCTATCGCAAGTTCTGAGCAGGTCTGCAATCTTTCTGCATCAGGAACGTCAAGGCCGACACTGTTGTCGAGTTCAAGAGCAGTCACAAGGTTTCCGCCAATGATGTTGGCAGCCTCTCTGAATGTATCCACAAGATCGGCCTCTTCAACCGGCTGGTCCGTGCCAAAAAGACTCTTAGCCATATCCATAACCAGTTTGTCAGAAGCATACAGCACAAAAACCTCCGAACCGTTTTTCACTCCAACCCCGGCCTTGAAACACGACTCGGGCAAAGGAGGCGCTGGATCACCTTCTTCAATCGCCTCAGGAAACATGAAGTACATACTCTCAAACACATCGCGAACGACCCTCTTAACCCCTTCTTGCATATCCTCTCTTTTTTTCATCTTCGACTCCATCTATAGTCATTGTTTTTGATAAACAGTCGGCCGAATGTACCTGAAAGGACGCTCCCCAACCCCTCTACATCCTTTGGATCGAGCATCACCACTTCAAGGGCGAATTTGTCGAGTAACTCTCCAGCATTATCCAGATAGTCTTCCGTGAATCAACAATCCTTCATCGCAATACCGATCCTTTTTTTCACGCATCGCTTACGACCAGGAGAAAAACGTCTTTTATGTTGTTAAGGGATCCAGCCGTAATTCTTATCTTCTTCTTCCCGTTTCTATCCTTCTTCAGATGGGTTATGTAGTCTGCAGGCTCTTTTTCGGGCTGTTGCATTCGCCTTTGGGTAAAATCGACAAGCCCTTCCTGAGAAGCATCATCAATCACCTCCGCAATATTCAGGCCAATTAAATCCGCCTGGCTATGGCCCACTAAATCTGCAAAGGCTTGATTGGCTCCCAATATGAATGTCTTGCGGCCCACAAAGGCGGGGTTTTCTATCTCCTCAACAATCAAAAGTTTTTGCAGGATAGAACCATGATAGGCCCCGTTAGAGGGCAGGTCTCTGCCTCTGTTTTTTGACCTGCTCTTCTGCATCTTCACAACCTCGGGCAAAGGGATACCATGAGTGTCCAATATTCGAACTACTTCGTCGGCGGGGATCTTATAATTTCTTCCGACCCTGACACCCTTGATCCTGCCCTTCTCAATCCACCGCCTCACGGTGGTATGGAACACACCTAGCCACCCGCCCACTTCAGGGGTCGAAAAAAGAGTCTTCTCCATGCCTTGCTCCTATAAATACAAAATATTCTATTGCTCTTATCTATCGGCAAAACCGCCCTGAATCGTTAGCCAATTTTCTTGCGGATTGTCAGGCAAAGCCTCCATGTGTTGATAGAAAAGGTTTGATAATTAGAAAATCGGGATTCTATTAAGTATGCATTAATCGCACCAAAATTTGCCTCTGACCTGAGAAATCAGGAGGTCAGATGAAATATGTGCTTCTCAGGGAGTTCGGGCTGCGCGGTTCCCATAAGCAAGCGCCGGGGTGCATTAAGGCTTTTTCTCCCGCAACCGTTCAAGGGTTTAGGGTTCCAGGTTCCAGGGTAGTGAAAGGTTAACAGGGTGAACTCTGAACCTGTGAACCTCTACGGAAGGTCTCGATTGATCGTTAGGGATGGCAAGGGAGGTGAATAGTGAAGGTTGTCTGATCAGGAACACTTTCAAATGCAATATTACCCTGGCAATTCTCGAGAAAAAGGGACACGAGCGTGAGACCAACCCCCATATGTTCCTCGACCTTGCCTTCGTAGTCTATTTGCCTCTTCGTAGTGAAAAAGGGCTCAAATATCCGCGGGCGATCTTCTTCTGAAATACCGCAACCCGTGTCCCGTACATTTATGATAACACCATCCTCGTGCTTAGCAGTTTCAACGGTGAGGCCTTTTTCCTCAGAGTTCACCATGGCCTCCAAGGCATTTCGAATCAGGTTTAACATAATCACACAAAGATCCGAATATCGTCCCCTGACATTCGGAAGGCTATCATCCAGCCGGAAACTCTTCTGCACACGGTGCTTAAAAAACATGTCTGCTTTGAGCAAGGTGAGCGTGTCTTTAACAACCTCGTTAATTCTCACCTGCCCGATCTCAGAACGCCGTTTGGCAAGGATATCTCTTGTGAGAAAACCCAGACTCTCGTTTAAATCATCGAGGCCTTTCACAAAAGAGTCTATTCGTTGTTTCATGCGGTCTGACAAGGCCACTGCTTCGGCATCATCGGTCCCTTCAAGCATCTTCTGCAGCTTGCCTATATCCTGCTGCACTTGTTCGGAGCGAATCCAAAGGATTTGAAGAGGTCCGTTGAGGTTGTGGACAAATCCTTCAAGGGTTCGAACAAAGTACACGCCACAATAGTGATCAGTGAGCTTTTTCAACAGCATCAGTTCCCTGGATAGTGGCGATGGATATGCGTTGGAATTCTGTTGGAGATCACTCATTTTCCGGCTTTCTTCCTTTCTTTTTCCCTCCTTATGGCCTCTCGCTGTATTTGGAATACGTAAGAGATAATCCATTCCTTATAGTCCTCATCCAGCTCGAGGAACTCCAGCGCAATCTCATGGCGCTGCTTGCCGTCGTCTTGAACCGGACTGACTCGCGCAACTTTTCCAAAGATCTGCAACGAAACAACAGGGTATCTGGAAATCCTGAAGCTGGCGTCAAGGATCTGCCCCGCTTTTACCGCCTTATCGCACAGAATTCTCATTCCGCTGCCACTAATATCCAAGCCCTGCCCCCAAAAAAGGCCCTCGTCACATCTTTCCTGCCTGGCCAGGAGTTTCAGCACGCGGTCCAGCTTATCCTCTATTTGAATCAAGAAATCTATGAGGTTTGACTCAAAGGCCCGGCCAGCCCGATAGTTTTCTACTTCACCAGGGACTGACTGTTTCATGGGCTTGACAAACCGCGGAGGCCGAGTATCCCTCTTATCCCGGATGGCTTCATATTGATGGGCATCCAGCACCGAAAATTGCACATCAACACAAATCGCCGCCCGCACACAGTCCCGCTTCTCCTCTTGCTTTGCATTTTCCATTGCGACCTGTCCTTGCATTGCTCTCTGTCTTTGCGCTACCTTGCAATGCTTATACCACTTAACACACCAAAGGCAAGCCCCTTCAATTCAGGTTGTTTTTCCAATTGGAATATTAGAATAACGACAGCTAGTTACATGAAATCGCGAGGTGATTTCATGTACAGGGACCAACGTCACGGGTGAGGCAGGTCAACGATGGCACGTAGCCCGCTGAGTACTCTTGATTCCGGCCTTGCACCATGCAGTGTTGTATTGGAGGCCAAGAGATCGTCCTTGTAGGCCATTTCTGCTCTCTTATGGACTTTAAGAAAGCTACTTACAACTTCTTCATCAAATTGGGTGCCGGCCTTTTCCACTATTGTGTCGATGATAACATTTTCAGCAATTCTTTTTCGGTAGGCCCGGTCAGAGGCCATTGCATCATAAGTATCTGCTACTGCAAGGATGCGGGACAACAACGGAATTGCTTCACCCTTCAAGCCGTCAGGATATCCGCGGCCGTCCCATCTCTCATGATGATGACGTATGATTTTCTGCTCTTCAGACATAAGACCCACGTGACCGATAATACTTGAGCCGATCACAGGATGTTTCTTTATGATCTCGTATTCTTCTGCGGTCAGACGACCACGTTTCAGGAGAATACTGTCCCGAATACCTATCTTTCCAATATCGTGGAGGTGACCAGAAAAATTTAACAGATCAAGTTCTTCGTGGGAACACCCCATCTCTTTTCCTATCTTGAGGGCAAATTCGGCCACGCGACTTGAGTGCTGTTTGGTATACGGATCCCTCGCCTCAATGGCCTCCACAAAGGCGTACAGTGTGGCAAAAAGATTCTCGTAAATGTTTTCGTACAGAGCGACGTTTTCTATGACAGAGGCCGTCCTTCTTGCCACGAAATTCAGATAGTACAAATCCTTTACGTTGAAAGGTATGGATTCTTCTTTGACGATGGCGGCGGTCAGCACCCCGAAGATTTTATCCCTTATCTTCAGGGGGGTGGCAATCAACGAAAGAGCGCCGGTATTCGACAGGGATGGATCGCAAGCATCCTTCATGAGAAACGGTAGACCTTCAGAGATTCTCTTGACTAAGACCCTCTCGATGCATATAAGGTTGTTGTTATCCGTGTTCTTGCCTTCTCCATAAAACGATGCAACAAGAACAGGTTTTCTCAGGGACTCGTCAAGTATGTGGAGATGGCTTTCGTCGCTGCCGGTTATCTCAGTAGAGAGCTTGACAATCATATCAAACAATCCAGAACTGGTCTTAACACAGTCCACTTTCTGCATAACCACATTCAATGTATGAAGATCCTTGACTTTCTCAGCAAGCTCTCTGTTAAGAGATTGGAGTCGTTCTCTGTTTTTCACCTCCTCCTTCAGCAACATATTTTCAACAAACAGATCCCTTTTCCCAAGGGCTCTTTGAATTGTCAGTCCTATGCTATTCATCTTCAATGGTTTAACCAGAAAGTCCACCACACCGTTTTTCAATGTGGCTATTGCGTTCTCTGTAGAAGGGTATCCGGTCATCACGGCAACCGGAATGGTATTGTCGATCCCCTGTACCTTGCTCACGAACTCCATCCCGCCCATTCCGGGCATATTAAGATCCGTGAAGCAAAAATCGACCCTGTTTTTCTGACAGACCTCCAGGGCTTCAGCGCCATCACGGGCCGTGAAGATCGAACCGGTCTCCGTTGAGTGAAAAAAGTCCTTGAAAATCTCAAGGATCATTTCGTCATCATCAACAACCAGTATGTTCAAGTGTTCACTCATAGACGTATAGACTCTAACGTATAACGAATAACAGTAGTCAAGAGACGTTCAATGGTTCAGGGTTCACCCTGTTAAACTTCCCGAAGGGAACCCTGTTTAACGGGGTGAACCGTTCAGGTTACCTTATGTTTTGGGCGTTCACAGGTTCAGATTTTCGGTGAACCCTGAACCGTTGAAAACCTACCCATTGTCTGAATAAATCCCAAGATTTTTTATCATATGTGCCTTGAGCGCCTTAAACTCCTTGTCTGTCAACAATCCGTCCTTTTTCAACCGAGAGATATTTTCCAATCCCTCAAACAGGTTCTGCTGCTCTGCATCGGCTTTGCGCAAAAACTCTAAACTGGGGAGGTTGCTTGAAAAAAAATTGAGGCGGGCGACCTTCTGTTGTTTACTCTTATACTTATCTTTGTATTTATTGACTCTTTTCTGAATGTCAACCAGTTGGTCATAGGCATCCTTCAGTTCCTGGATCAGCTCTCTGTTTTTCCGGACCAGACCGACCTTCTCAATAGCATTGTTAAATGCAATCTCCATCTCCTGAAGCTTGAAAGGCTTCTTGAGGTAATCATAAGCCCCTTCCCTCACAGCCTCAATGGCGCTTTCAAGGGTTGCATGTCCAGTGATGATGATCACTACCGAGTCAGGGTTTATCCTCTTGGCAAACCTCAACACTTCCAAGCCCCCGACCCTGGGCATCACTAAGTCAGTTATGACTACATCAGCAGGCTGTTTCTTTATGAACTCGATCGCCTCATAGCCATCGTCAAAAACCTCAACCGAAATGTGCTCCCTTGTAACTAGATCCTTCAGGATTTCGCCAATCGTCTTATCATCATCGACAATGACACTCTGGATAGACTGGCGCTCGCGCTCCATTTTCTTTAGCACTCAGGCTGGCATGGTTTTCCAAGTTGTCGATTAGCTCCAAGAACTAACCACTTTGCCACAATTTCCCACTCAACCATTCAACTACTCAACTAAAGACCTTTATGCCTTCTCGTCAAAGAGGATACCCATCATTTCATCGATCTTTGCCATCAGATTCAAGACCTGTTCCGGCGGAATCTCGCGGATCAAATCGCCTGTCTCCTTATCCGTCACGGCCACCTTGATGAGGCCAGTGGCCTCATGCACTGAAAAATTAAGGCCCACGGCCGAGACATCCAAATGGTTCTGAGTTGCCTCCAGAACATCTCGCAGGAGTTGAACATCTTCTTTTCCCTTCTTCTCTTGCGGCCGCCGGCCCGAAGCCTCTTGCGGCGCCTCAGTCTTCACCGCTGGCTGAACCACCGGCGCAATTTCTACTGACGATCTTATCGCGTTCGTAGGTTCGACTAACACGGAGATCACCTCCTTCTCATATTGCTACCTCTTCATATCCAGGAATCTCGGATTTTGACAACCCACGCCCCTGTAGCCCCTGGCTACATGAAGCCCTTGTCGCGCCTTGAGTATGTCAGATTTCAAGGATTCATGTTCAGCACGCGCCAAAGTCAAACATTTCTTATCCACATCGGCAAGTGACTCCAGGGTCGTCTTTATCTTGTCCGAATAACTCCTGATCAGATCCCTGGCCTTCTCGGATAACTTTTCTATTGAAAAGCTGTCCTGTTGAGTAATGTTGTCAACTTCTTTATCAATTCGTTCGATCTCGTTTATAACCCCCTGTCGCTCTTTCACACGAAGCGTTATCCCTCGGATGTCTTGAGACTCAAGGGCATCCTTCATCCTGGCAGTGGCCTTCGAAAAAGACCCTAACAACTGAATCTTCTCTCTTAGCCTGCCGCAGAGTTTCTCATGATTTCCTACAGTCTCCATCATAGTCTCACCCGAGGTCCATACGCCGCGGCCCCGCCTTGCTTGCTCATTTGATCGGATAAATGGGCTGGCATCGGCGCTGAGGCTTTTTTGCCGCCATAAAAAATCTCTTCCCACGCCCCTTTGAGTTCCTCGAGCATGCCAAGAACTTCATCAAAGACGGATGGCTCTTTCTCCACATCACCCTGCAAGATGCGGCGTATCATGTATTCATAGATTGCCCGCAGATTTGTTGCAATCTGACCTCCTTTTTCAAAATCAAGCGAACACAAGAGTTCATTTACAATGTCTTGAAATTTCTGCACCGCCCTCGCCTTGGCCTCATATTCGCGGGCATCATACTTTTCCCTGGCAAGCCTTAAATTACTGATCGCCCCTTCGTAGCACATAATCACCAATCTCTTCGGATCTGCTGTCATAACATTTGTCTGTTGATAGGCGCCAACCCCATTTCCATGCATTAATCCGTCCTCCTTTGGTTTGAATAAAATCGCTACGCGATTTTATCTAACGCGGCTTCGCCGCTTACTCCCCACTGCCTACCACCCATAAGCGCTAGTTGTTTTGTAAACGTTCACAGGTTACATTTATGCCGTACGGAATTGTTTTGAAAGATGTTCGATGTTCATTTTTTTCAGTAAACCTTCCTCAGTCCATCCGGTGCAAAAATAACTTAGCGCTTATGCCCTACTACACCCAACCACTATAGCTCGCATTGATCTGCCCGGTCAGCCATTGGCTCTGGCTCTGGATCTGGGCCAAAGCCACCTCCATAGCCACAAATTGATTTATCATTCTTTCCATTTTGCTATTAAGGCGTGTCTCCATATTTTCGATCCGGATTTCTAAACTATTGATGCTATCTTGGAGAGAATCTTGTTTAAAAGCCACATAACCGTCATAGGAATCGGTGATGTTAAAGAGGGCCCGATCAAAGAGTTCACCCACGCCGAGCGTAAGCTTTATATTGCCAACGTCACCTGTGGTCGAGCCGGTATATTTAATAACCAGGCCATCCACATTCGTCTCACCGTCATCACCCGTTAGGGTCTGACCTGAGCCTGTAGCTGCTTCGCCATTGATGGTGCCGGCAACGTCCACGCCGTTATTGACGGTCTGGTCGCCCCCGGTCCATAGCTTGTTGTTGTCATCGGCTGCATCTTCAGAAATACTGAAGGTATAAGCACTTCCATAGGAATCGTGGGTTAATACCAGACTTCCGGCATCTTCTGTTGCTGTGATGGCCATGGCATAGCGGCCCTCTTGCCCTCCTGTATTCGTGGTGGAAACTGAGGTACCGAAGGTAAGACTATGGGCATTGGTATAGTCGAGTGCTATAGAAAGCTGGCTGTTTCCCTCGTACTTGTCTGTGATGACAAGCCGTCCGGAAGTGTCAATAGAAGCAGTTATGTCGTTACCATAGGCCGTTTCTATGGCAGAGAGAACTCCCTGGACCTTGTCTGACGAGGCATTGGTTACATCATAGGAACCCGAAACCTCTGTACCTGATCGAGTCGTACCGGTGAAAGTGATTCTGTCGCCAGTTAAAACACCAGCTGAGGTGCTGCCATCGAGGTAGACTTGATCCCAGGCAGTGGTTGACCTCAGTACGGTGGTCCCTCCACTCCCTTCATAGAGCTGCTGGTCTCCCACCAAGGTCTCAGTGTATACCGTTGACAGTTCGGAGTTTATGGCATTCTTGATAGCACTGAGACTATCAGTGGTTTTCAATGAGATTTGGGCTATCTTATCTCCTTCAGTAATCGTCAGAGTCTCATCTTCCCCAACAGTCCCATTGTCGCTGTTGGTGGAAGTGCTCTGGGTGGCTGCCTGCGTGATATTTACGGTGTATTCTCCAGCTTCAGTGTCGTTGGAATAGGAAATGTACTCAATAGTGCTCACGCTCGGACTACCATTGACGGAAAAAAGGCTCTTGACATCGCTGAAATTTGTCTCCAAGTATCCGCGTAGCGTGTCTGTATCGATGCTAAGCGTGGGTTCATAGTCCTGACCGGAAACCACAGAACTCTGCTCGATGCCCACCAACCCCAATGTGGCGTATTCGCTGGAAACACCCCATACGGACTCGAGCAGTGTGGTAGTCAGGTCTGATTTCACTGAAGACAGGGTCCCGTCACCAAAGAGAACACCGCCGGTTTCTTCCTCATCTTCGTCGTAGGATTGCTGCTGGCAAATGTAAGAAATCACTTCATTGTAGGAGTCAACAAATGTGCTGATTGTCTCCATGATCGTGTCAATATCCCGGTCCACTTTGAGTGTGACGGTGGTGTCCGTGTCCTCTCCCACGAGATTCAGGGTCACACCCGTTATGACACTGCTAATGGTGTTAGATGAGTTCGTTATGACCACATTGTCGACCACGATCTCAGCATCTTCACCGGCAGCCAATTGCATGGACCGGCCTTCGGTGGTCATGGAGACCGTCCCGAAATCGAGGGCTCCGGCGCCCTGGTTATTGGTTGCCAGGATCATTTCAAGCTGGCTGTCCCCTGAAGTCGTGTCCGTAATCTGAATCTTGCCCTCAGCGCTTATCGTGGCGCTCACCGTACTACCAAACACGGTTGTTTCAATGTAATTGAGCAGTTCGCTCACCTGGGCGGTCGTGCCGGAGATGGTGAAAGAGCCTGATACCTCAGTCCCGTCGTGTTTCTTGCCGGTAATCGTAAAGGAAGTGTTTGCTTGAACGTTCGCCCCGTCTATTTGATTCCATTGTGTGTTTTCCGTGATGGCCGTTGCGCCGCCGCCTGTGGTATTTGCCACGCTTCCCGTATGGACTTCGGTCACGCTTGTGTATGTGCCCTCCAGAATGCCGAGTGTCTGAAGGACGTTACCGTTGTCCGTGAAAGAAGTCGTACCGCTTACGTCTATCCGGTATCTGGTTTCTCCGTCCACGGTCTCAGAGACAACAGAGGCCGACACTCCAGCAAGTGCGTCTATATTTTGTGCTATCGTTGTTATGGACTGGCTGGAAAGGTCAATATCAACATTGTTTCCTCCGATCTGAACGGTCGTGGCCCCCGGGGCGCTGGTCAATCCGAGCAATGTCCCCACAACCCCGTTGGAACTACTGAAAAGGTCACTCTTTGCCCCATCGCTGGTGGAGGTCTTTATCTGGGTGCCTGAACTGATCAAGCCCAAGTCCTGAAGGATGTTATTACCACCCGAGCAGGCCCCTTCAAGGACACTCAACCCATCTTCGCCCGTCTCATCACTGCTCAAGACCAGGTGATAGTTGTCAGTACCGTATGAGACAATGCTGGCAGTTACGTTGGAAGGATTCTCGCCGGTGTTTAAGGCATTGATTTTGTTCTTTATACCTGCCAGTGTATCCGTTGCTACTACGTTTACTGCTTTTCCTGAAACGAGGAAATCGCCTGACAAACTCAGCGCTGTATCTATGTCTGTATAGTTTTTCGAAGAGATTCTCTCTGATTGAGCGAGATTATTGACTTTGATGTTATATGTCCCTTGAGTAGCAGTGCTGCTCGTCGACACGGTTAGCAAATCAGATGGTGATGTGCTCGTATTGGACGTGGTGCCTGCCACATAAACGCTAAACCCTGTCTCCGCACTTAGGGCGCCTGCTGCCGTCTTGAACCCAAGCAGTTTGGTGTTGAAAGACTGCCACTCCGAAAGCTGTGATTCGTAGTTGGATTTCTTCTCTTCAACTAGATCAACCGGCTTATGCTCAAGGGCAATCAACTGGTCGATCATGCTGCGCCAGTCAAACCCGCTTGAAAGGCCTGATACGAGATTCGTACTTAAAGACATACTGTTACACCTCCCAACAAATCGGCCCATTTCACCTGTAGGCAAAATGTGCCTGCAGCTGATAGATCTATCGGAAAATCCTTCCCAAAACTTGAGTTTCCCATGGGTACACTGCTGCACAGCAAAAGACCTGCCAACACCACTGGCACAACAAAAAAACAGGGCATTCCCATCACAATAGAGCAAGGAAAGCCCTGACTTTGGCAGCGGAACGCCAAGACCTTAGTTTTTCTGTAACCGTTCACAGGTTACATTTATGCCGTACGGAATTGTTTTGAAAGATGAACGTCGAACATCGAACATTGAACGTCCAACGTCG